>JAYTMG010000246.1:0-27362 GCA_043728745.1 Verrucomicrobiaceae bacterium | reverse complement strand
GCGCTTGATCACGCCTGCGATGCCGTGGGCGCTTTCCAGTGCGGGGATGATTCCTTCCCACTGCGAAAGCTTTGAGAACGCGTCCAGCGCTTCATCGTCCGTGGCGAAATCATATTCGATGCGTCCCTGCTCGCGCAGGAATGCGTGCTCCGGGCCGACGGCCGCGTAGTCCAGTCCGGCGCTGACGCTGTGTGTGAGCTGGATTTGACCGTCATCGTCCGCGAGCAACCACGTCTTCGTGCCTTGCAATACGCCGAGCTTGCCTCCCTGAAAACGCGCCGCGTGTTCGCCGTCGCGGATGCCCCGGCCGCCGGCTTCCACGCCGAGCATCTTCACTGACTCGTCGAGCAGGAAGGGCCAGAAAAGCCCGATTGCATTGCTCCCGCCGCCCACGCAAGCGATGAGTTGATCGGGCAGGCGGCCTTCCTTTTCCAAAATCTGCCGCCGCGCTTCGTCGCCGATCACGCGGTGGAAATCGCGGACGATCATCGGGAAAGGATGCGCGCCGAGCGCCGAGCCGAGGATATAGTGCGTCGTCTGCGGATTCGTCACCCAGTCCCGCATCGCCTCGTTTACCGCCTCTTTCAGCGTGCGCTGTCCGGCGGTCACGGGGACGACTTTTGCGCCCAGAAATTTCATCCGCGCGACATTCAGTGCCTGCCGCTCCATGTCCACTTCGCCCATATAAATCACGCAATCGAAGCCGAACCGCGCGCAAACCGTCGCCGTCGCCACGCCGTGTTGACCAGCGCCGGTTTCAGCGATGATGCGGGTTTTTCCGAGCCGCCGAGCGAGCAGAATTTGACCGAGCGCATTGTTGATCTTGTGCGCGCCGGTGTGGAGAAGATCTTCGCGCTTCATGTAAATTTTTGCGCCGCCCAGCTTCTCGGTGAGCCGTTCCGCGAAATACAGCGGCGTCGGGCGACCCACGTAATCCTTCAAATAATACGCAAGCTCGGCTTTGAAAGCGGGGTCCACTTTTGCCCGCTCATACTCGGCGGTGAGCTCGATGAAATTCTGCATGAGCGTCTCGGGCACGAACATCCCTCCGTATTTCCCAAAGTGTCCGCGTGCATCCGGTAGCTGGTCGTAACTTGTCATGTCGGTGAAGAGACATGATTACGCCGCCGCTTTCAACTTAGATTCGCGGTTTGGCGCGCGAGGGACGGTCTCATGCTCCGTCGGTCGTGAGGTGATGGGCTTTTCAAATGACGAATGACGAATGACGAATGACGGGCGACGAAGTCGCAAGCGTGCGGCGGCTCAACTCGCTTGCGTTTCGTCATTCGTCATTCGTCATTCGTCATTTCCAGTCCCCCCGCATCACGACTGACAACGATCTATTCCGCCGCGAGATGCGGCATTCCCACGGGCACGACATCTTCCGAGCCGACTTCCGCTTCCTTCGGGCCGCCGAGAAAATCGAGCAGCACCTTCACACGCTGCCGCGCGGGCAAAAGGCACAGCACCTCGGCTTCCACGCCGTGAAACAACCGGCCGCTGAGCTTCACGACATCGCCGGGCTTCACTTTGTGATGGATGATTACTTCCTCCGCCGGTCCCCATTCGGTGCGCAGGTCGGCGATTTCCCGCTCTGCGACTTCGCGCGGCGACTTCCCAAATCGCACGAGGTCCGTGACGCCAAATGCGTATCGAACCCGCCGCTGGCTGTCGCTCAGCGAGAATTTGGCGAAAAGATAGTTTGGAAAAAGCGGCTCGCTGCGCCACATCACGCCGAGTCGCGTCGCCTTGCGCAGCCGCATGTGCGGATTAAACACCTCGATGCCAAACGACCGCAGATGCGCCGCCGCGACATTCTGCCGGGACGGCTGCGAGCGGAGGCAAAACCAGGAAAGTTGCGATGGATCGTTCGGCGGCATGACGCGGTCTGTTTTCGAATCGGCGGCGTGAAAATGCAAGCGCGCTATCCGGCCAGTCGCTCGTAACGCGCCGAGGTCGCGGGCGCTTTTCCGGAGCTTGTGAGGTCGATGATTCGTTGGTCCGCGCTCAGTCCGGCGAGGGCAGAGAAATAGGCTTCGTTGATGTTTCCGATGAGCACCGTTTCCGCACCGGCGACGGCTTCTTCCGCGCTGCCGACCATGAGTTTCGCGATGTGCGGGATGTGCCGCTCGATATAGCGGCGGTTCGCCCCGACGAGCCGCGCGGTGTTCACATACGGGTCGAAGAGCCGCAGCTCGCAGCCTTTGCCCAGCAGCGCTTCCACGACAGTCACGATGGGCGATTCGCGGAGGTCGTCCGTGCCGCCTTTGAATGCAAACCCAAGCACCGCGATCTTCTTCTTTTCGTCCGCAGTGATAAGCCGCAGCGCATTGCGAATCTGCACCTCGTTGCTCGGCGCGATGTGCGAGAGCATCGGGATTTCCACATCGCGCGACCGCGCCAGCCACGTCATCGCACGCAAGTCTTTCGGCAAACACGAACCGCCGTACGCGAAGCCCGGTTTCAGGTACGCGGGCGAGAGGTTCAGCTTCGTGTCCTGGCAGAAAATGCGCATCACTTCGTGGCTGTCCACGCCGATTGCCTTGCACAGCGCGCCGACTTCGTTGCCAAAAGTAATCTTCAACGCGTGGAAAATGTTGTCGCAGTATTTCACCGTCTCCGCGACTTCGATAGCGGTATGGATGAGCGGCGCGTTGATGCCCGCGTAAAGCCGCGCGACCAGCTCGCCATCCGCACGATTCCTCGATCCGATGACCGTCTTCGGCGGCGCGTAAAAATCCGCCACCGCCGTGCTTTCGCGCAGGAACTCCGGGTTCATCACCACGCCGAAATCCACATCGAACTTCTTCCCCGAAGTCCGCTCCAGCGCCGGAATCACCACATCGCGAATCGTCCCCGGCAGCACCGTGCTGCGCACCACCACGACATGCCGCGCCGCCTTTCCTCGCAGCACCGCGCCGATGTCCTCGCACACGCGGCGGATGTAAGTGAGGTCCAGCTCCCCGCTTGTCTGGCTGGGCGTTCCCACGCACAGCAGCGACAGTTCCGTAGCCGCCACGGCCTCCGCCGCATCCGTCGTCGCGCGCACCGTTCCGGATGCGACTCCGGCGGCGAGTAGCTCCTCGATTTCTGCCTCGATAATCGGCGAACGGCCTGAGTTGATGAGATCGACTTTGGTCTGTTCGGTATCCACGCCCACGACGCGATGCCCCGCTTTCGCGAAGCAACCCGCCACGACAGTGCCGACGTATCCAAGGCCGAAAATGCTGATGTCCATCCGCGCAGATTCCAGACCTACGGGAAAAAGGGAACGCTTTTCTGCGCTTGCCGCTCCGCCGACGGTTCGTAAATGTCCGCGCTCATGAGCAACATCGTCAGCATTCACCCGTATTTCAAAGTCCACGCCGGCCAGATGGACGCCGCCCGCGCCATCCTCGTGAAGTTCATCGACCTCACCAAAACCGAGGCCGAGTGCCTTTATTATGACTTCACCGTGAACGGCGACGTCGTCTTCTGCCGCGAAGCCTACGTGGGAGCCGCCGGCGCGCTCGCGCATCTCGCGAATGTGAACGACGCCCTTGGCGAAATGCTCAAAGTCGCCGACCTCATTCGTCTAGAGCTCCACGGTTCCGCCATCGAGCTCGCCCAGCTCAAAGGGCCGCTCGCCGCGCTGCCGGTGGAGTGGTTTGAGTTTGAGGTCGGTCTGGTCCGGTAATCGCCGCCGCCGTGTCAGCTTCCTGCGTGAATCAACGTGTCATTCACGAAGATGTGGCACGCGATAAAGAACCACCCGCCCAGCGAAACGCGGATACTCTCGCCTGCTCCGTCGCCACTTTTGATCCGGCCTGTAAGCAGGCTGCGAAATCCAAATCCCGTGCGGCTGTCCTGAATCTCCCCATCCACGATCAGCCGTTCCCCGCTGAACCAGCCGTTCTCGACGCGTATCGTGTGTCCCTTGTGTGTTGTCTGCCAGGTTTTCATATTGCGATGAATGTTGTTTGATTCTCCCGTCGTTCGTCCGTTCGCTACTCCAGCCACATCACGCGCCGCCGGAAGTCAAACGTCACGCGCCAGCGCTCCAGCAAGTCTGTCCCGATTCGCGCAGTCCACAACCCTTCCGCGCTGTCGATGGTTACGTTGCGAATCGGCTCGTTCCCCACGAAAACCAGCGGCAGCTTGAATTGCCGCCCGCTCGTTTCGCCGCCGATTCCCGCCGCCCGGTAAGTGCGCCCGTTCGCCGCGAGGCTGTCCATTCCCCACTTCTTCAGCAGCGAGCGGTTGATGAAAATCTCATCCTTCGCCCCCGTGTCCACCATCGCTGGCACCAAAAATTTCCCCACCCGCAGCGGCACGTAAAACAACCCTTCGCGCACCGCCAGCGGCACCGCCCGCGCACCATGCCGCGGCACAAAACTTGTCGCTGGCGAAAACGTCACGCGCCTCGCCGGATAGTCCAGCGTCACATAGCTAAAGCTCGAGAACGTCGGGCTCCCCAGCAGATTCACCTCCAGCCCCGCCAGCGGCACTCCCGCAAACCGCACACTCGTCGTCGAGCGCCGCAACACCGCGATGAAATTGCTCAGCGCCATCGGACCGATGTGTACCTTTTTGAAGCTCGCCAGCCACGCCAGCTCCTCCCCGCCCACACCCACCACGCGGAACGGACGGCTCGCGCTTGCGAACACACTCGCCTTGCCCTCCATCGCTTGCTGCGCCTCCACCACACTCATCTGCGCCCCCGTATCCAGAATCATCCGCACCGGCTTCGTGCGGTTCAGCGACACCGCTACAGCCGGCAGCCCCACCAGCCCGCGCTCCATCGCCACCGACACCGGCTCCCGCGATAGCGATGCGCTGAAAAGCTGCATCTCCTGCCCGCCGTCCCTGAACGAAATCCCGAACTCCTCCGCCGGCACCGACCGCTTCAAAAGCGCACGCTCCAGCCCCGCCGAGATCCCTCTCGACTTCACCGCGCAACCTTGCAGCAGCGCCACCAGCGCCAGTAAAAAGAGCGTCTTCATCTACCAGCGCGGCAGCATCCGCCGCCACGTAGGGTCCACATGCTTGCGCATCTCCGCCTCATCATCGCGCTTCCGGTAGGGGCACTTCGCATACCGCTCCCGGCCCCGCGCCAACTGATCCTGGTCGAGCTCCACGCCCAGCCCCGGCTTATCCGTAATGCGCACACTCCCGCCCACGATCGGCACCCGTCCGCCCACCACGATCTCGTCCTTCGTCTGGCTCCACGGATAGTGCGTATCGCACGCGTACGAAAGATGCGGAGTCGCCGCAGCCACGTGCGCCATCGCCATCAGCGAAACCCCCAGGTGCGAGTTGCTGTGCATCGAAAGCCCCACGCCCCACGTCGCGCAAATCTTCGCCAGTTGCTGCACCTGCCGCATCCCGCCCCAGTAGTGATGATCGCACAGAACAATCTGCACCGCATCCTGCTCGAAAGCCGCCGGCAAATCCCCGAAACACGTCACCGCCACATTACTCGCCAGCGGCACATCGAACCCCGCCTCCATCAGCGCACGGCGCACCTTCGCCATACCGGGGATCGTCGCCGTCGGGTCCTCCAGATATCCCCCCGTATCCCGCCCCAGCTCCACATTCAGCGCCTTCCCCACCTCGATACTCGTCTCGATGCTCCAAGCACAATTCGGGTCCATCCGCACCGGCATCTTCAGCTCCGCGCGCAACAGCTTCACCGTCTCGATCTCCACTTCCGGCTCCAGCACCCCCGCCTTGAATTTAATATCCTTAAACCCGTAAGTCGCAACCATCTGCCGCACCTGCCGCACCAGCCCCTCCGGCGACAGCGCCTCTCCATACTCATCCTCCCGCACATCGTCCCCCTCGCCACCGCCGCCCGCGTGTTTATAAAAAGGATACGCACTAAACGGCACCGCATCCCGCACCCGCCCGCCCAGCAGCTCGCACACTGGCTGCCCCACCGCCTTGCCGATCAGATCCAGACACGCCGTCTCCACCGCCGCAAAAGTCCGCGCCGTCGCATCCAGCGGATTCTCCCCCGGCACCAGCATCGTCTGCGAACGCTCATCCCCCGCCCCGCGCCCCTCCACCATATCCACCAGCAGCCCCGTCACGCGAAATGGGTCCGCCCCCAGCAGGCGCGGGCGCAACTCTTCCAGCGCCGCCGCGGGAGCCTCCCCGCCATAAGTCTCCGCCACCCCCGTGAACCCCGCATCGCTCCGCAACTCCAGCACCGTCCGCAGCGCATACGGCTGATGCAACCCATAGCTGCTCCGAATCGGAGGGTCAGCAATCGCAATTTTATGAACAAGGACTTCGGTAATACGCATGAAGAAAGCCACCCACATACCCGAACCCGCCGCAAAGAGGAAACTCAAAACCACCGCCGCCCCATCAAACATTCCCGCCGGGCCTTTCCGCGACTCAGCGAACCCGCGTAAAGGAGCGGCGAGTTTCCCGATCAATCGGGACCGACCTGCAAACGCGAAGCGCACATCAAGAAGGCGTGACGGCGGGGGAAGGAATAGTCGGTCTGTCCCCGGCGTCTCTTCTGATGGCACTGGGGCTCCGCCCGGATGCCATCAGAAAAGTTTAGGCGATTCGTTCATGGGTGCGAAGCGTCCGGCGCCGCAAGCAGAGCAGCGCAGCGGATAGTAGAAGAGCTACAGCGGATGGCTCAGGGACAGCGGTAAACTCCCGTTGGATATTAGACAGGCGGAACTCATCAACCTGCCCCGTCAACCCCTCGTTGTAGCCTGAGCGAGAGCCAAGTCCCCAAATTTGAGTGCTTGGATTGATGGCTCGTGTGTCGCTGTTGGAAGCGACAAGGCCGCCGTCGAGATAAAAGTGCATGCCCGCAGTCCCCCAAGTGACTGCGTAATGATGCCATTCGTTCAGTCCAACAGGGCTGATAGGCTGAACGTCGTTCCAATTGAATGGGGCGGCGTTGAGTCCGAACATCGGACTGTGAAGTTGTGGACTCCTGCCGATGTCAATGTAGAGCGTTTCAGCGGCTGGGATCCCAGAGTAGTGAGCAAATCCGAGGCGCACGTAAGGATCCATCTGCACGGAGTCGCTGTCATAGCTCGCGATACTCGCCCAGAACTCAAAAGTGCCCTGCGCGAGGGCAGGCGAACTCCAGGTCAAGGCGGTTGTCGTGCTGAAGTTGCCGGATTGTGAGAAAATGCCGCTTGTGTAGGTAAGCGGGCCACTGACAGAACCCGTTACCGAGTTGTCGAAGTGTTCCAGTAGCACAGTGTTCGCATCGGGGGTGTAGGGAGATGCCTGCGGCACGGCGATAGCGGCTCTACCAATAAAGGTTGCGGCAAGGAGGCTGAGTGTGAGCGTGGTTATCAGTTTCATTCTGGTTGTTTCTGGTGAGTTGTTAATGCGTGTAGAATCGCCCAATATCCTACTCTCCCGCAAACGAGGACGGTATTGTTGGCATTTGGAGTGAGCATGTTGGATTTGCGGTTTGCGGATGCCGAGGAGAGCGGGGCGCTTCTGTTCTGTCGAGGGAAACTTCGGGGCGTGGAGAATAGTCGGTCTGTCCCTGCCGTCTCTAGTCCCTGCCGTCTTTATCACTTCTTGAAACGGTATCCTGTTAAATCACGATTACGACAATATCGGTCTGAAGCATCCATGATTGCATCTGTGATTTCCTTGATGTTCTGTGTCGCTGGAATCTCTATAAACACCGTTTGAGACATTCCGACCACTTTATGTTTGTGATCTACATTTTTCAGCTTCAGAACAATCGCGTTGTCGTAATGGATCATAGAACCGTGAAATCCAAAGAAAGTATCCCATGAAAACAAATTGGAATCGAACCTGATTCCCTCCTCTGAGATAATCAATGTGTGACTTTCTTCGGTAAGAAATGGTAATCGACGCTTCGTCTCCCAACTAAATCTAGAGGGTCTTTTGCGTGTTCTATTATTCCGGGCTTTAGTTCTCGGTGACCCAGTTAGTAGGGGCGTGTTTGGGTGATTTGGTATCGGTGCCACCTCCCGCCGCGAGATATGTGATGCTAACCTGCGGGCGCCAAAAATTGCGGCTAAAACTGCGCCTGTGATGATCAGAAGTAGTGGAAGCCATTCGCGCACGACCCACAAGCCGTAAGCGATGGCAAAGACAGCCAAGCATGAAACCAAAACGCGGTTTCGCTTGGCTCTATGGGCGGCTAAAGCACTTTGCCGTTCCGCGGCCTCTCGCTCGGCTTCGGCGCGAATTCTTTCTTCCTCGGCTGCAAGCGCCTTTTGGCGCTTCTGCAGGTTTTGTTCAAACGTGCGTCGTTGCGATGGTGAAATAAACGAATCCAGGTTGTCCCGGATATAGTGAACCCGCCCGAGAGTGGCATTGCATAGTGATTTCCAGTGCAAGTCCCTAAAAAGACGGTGGTGTAGGTCAAGGCAAGCAACAGCCTGATTAAACTCACGCCATTCCGCGTAGGCTTGCTGGGGAGCTACTTGGAAATGTGCTTCGATGAGTTTGAGTGCCTCGCCAACCTCGAAGAGTATATCTTGCCAAGCAGCCATCGTCTGGTGCTCAAGTTGAGCCTGCTTCTGGATTGCCAGGGCTTCCCGGTGTATTTCGATCTGCTCGGCAAGAAGGCGATTCTGAACTGCATGATCAGCTATTAACTGGCTCCGCTGTCGAACTGCTGAGATATGGCCTACAAAATCGACGTATCCGTCGTTGTCGTTGGCCCATTCGATCAGAGGCATAATGGCTACGAAAGAATTGCGGCAGGATCGCCTAACGACTGGAACGCGAGTAAATCCGTGGGTTTCCGACGATCGCCTTTATATGCGAGAGATTTGTTGGACTTTTAAAGGGCTGGGCGTGCATGCGTGTTGGTTTAGGCGCAAATGGCGGAATTGCGCAACAAAATTGCGGGTTTTTCGGCGGCGAGAATAGTCGGTCTGTCCGCGCCGTCTCTTGGTCTTCTACTTTTAATTACACTCTTTTTGGTTGGGAGATTGGGGGATGTTGGCGGGGGCTGGCGATAGGCGGGTGGGTGGTCTGGCCAGTGAGGTTGCGGGGCGATGGATGGGGTGCGATGGGGGTTTGGGTTGAATTGAGCGTTGCAGTGGTGCGAATGGATGGCGGGGGTGGTGTTCGTTTTTGGCTCCTGTCGGTTTTGTATTTGAATGGGAGCGGTAAGGGTGCTTGAAAATTTGTCTGAAATTAAGGAAATTCTTTGTAGAACGTTGTGTTTTTGATTCCGAACAACCAGGCAGCGGGTAGCGTGATAATCGGAATGACTGGTGCGGCGGTCGAAATCAAAGGTGTTTCGGTCGGAATGCAAAGATTGGTCATCGGGGGCAGTGGAACGGGCGTCGGGAGCACAGGAACGGTTATCGGAATGACAATTCTTATCATCGGAGCGGCGAGATGAGCGTTCGGAGCGACTGGAACGGTCGTCGGAATCGAACGGTTTTTGGGCGGAGATTCTGGAGGGATGAAAAATATTTGTGGGCGGGATGAAAATTTTGCTTGATGTCGCGCGTGGTTGGATTTATCGACGGCAAAACTCAACCATTTAACCTTCTTTATTTATGGCTACCATCGGCATCTCCGGTCCTTCCTCTTATGTTCAAGTCGGGCTTCAATTCTTTGAGCACTGGGATGACGCGAATGTCGCGCTGGGGGGCGGGGATAAGATTGTATTGGCGGGGTATTTGGCGAAGTCGTCTTCGCCGATTACGCGTCTGGCTTTCAAGGGGTGGTATGATGCGTTGATTGCGGATCGGACTCAGGTTTCCTCGAAGCTGGTGTTGCTGGATTTGGCGCGGGGCTCGCTGGAGGACATCAAGTCGGCGCTGATTGTGCGGGCGGCGCAGTTTCATAAGATTGTGCGAGGCAATGCGGCGGGGACTCGTTATGAGCGGACGCTGGCGGCGCTGGCGCAGATGGACGATCCGCCGGCGGTTTTTACGTCGGCAATGAAGCGGATCGAGGAGGTTTGGACGGCGCTGAATGGCGATACGACGATGGGGCTGGAACTGCCTATGACGCTGGAGGGGGATTTCCCGCTGGCGGCTTTTTTGACGCTTGTGAACGGGGTGCCCGCGGTGAATCCGGGTAATCCGCCGCAGGTGCCGGGCCTGGCGGATCGCTATGGGGCGGTGACGGGGCTGGAGGTTAAGTTGAAGTTTTTGCGGGAGTCGCGGAATGATTTGCAGGACCGGCTCTACGAGCTGATGAAGGCTTATCGCTCGGTATTGCCGGGGAAATTCCCGGAGGGTCATGCGGTGCTGGATTCGATGCCTGCGCTGACTCCGCCGCAGGGCTCGCCGCCGCCTGCGGTGCAGATTGTGGTGACTTACGATACGGGGGCTCAGAAGGCGAAGATCGTGGTGCAGGGATCGTTGCCGGCGGGTGTGTCGGAGCTGGAGGTGCGCGGGGTGCCGGGGCTGGAATACTCGGTGGAGGACGAGGAGGATCTGGGAACCATCCCGCTGGGCGGGCCGCTGGAGTTTTTGACGAATACGTTTCATCAAGCACCGGGTCAGTCGGGGACTTACCGCGTGTATACGAAGAGCAGCGAGGGCCGGGAGGCGGGGAGCAATACGGGCTCGGCGACGCGGCCTGTTTAGGCGGGGGCGGGCGCGTGCGATTTGGTGCGGGATTTTGCTCGTCAGGGCTCACGCATCTTAAACTCCCTGATGGAAGCGCGGGAAATGCGAATCGGAGCGGGGCTTTCCTAAGCCCCGTGCGTGTCCCGAGCCATCGGGACAACGGCGCTTGCCACTGACGTGGCAACGGGGCTTAGGAAAGCCCCGCTCCTTTCAGCGCTCACATCACTGAGCGGTCACACCCCTTTTGCACCACGCCTCAATCACGCCCGCGCTTCACCGCTTCGCTAAAATAGTTCGTTTCACCCGACGCTTCGTCGTATCTAGCGACAATGATCACCGCAAATCTCACCAACAATAATCGGGCATATCATGCGCTCAAACGCGGGACGTGTATGGGACTGGTTGCGTGGGGATCCATGCTCTCGCCCACCGCACGCGCGCAGGATGCTTCGCGCTTTGAAAAGGAAACGCTCGTCGCGGCATGCAGCGATCCTTTGCAACTGGACATCGCAGCGGATGGGCGGGTGTTTTTTATCGAGCGGAAAGGCGCGGTGAAAATGTGGGAGCCGGTCTTGCGGCGCACCGTGACGATTGGTGATTTCCCCTCGGCGACGAATGGCGACGCGGGCGCGCTGGGGCTGACGCTGGCGCGGGATTTTCAAACCAGCGGGCAGCTTTACACGATTCGCGTGCCTGCGCAGGGACGCGGGCGGCTGGTGCTCGCGCGGCACACGCTCGCGGGAGACCGACTGACGGATGAGCGCGAAGTGCTGACGATTCCACTGCGCAGCGGCACCGAGCAGCCCCACTGCGGCGCAGGGCTGGCGTGGGATGCGGCGGGTAATTTACTCATCGGCGTGGGCGACAATATGCCGCCGCAGGATGTGCCCGCGATTCATGCCGAAGACGCCGGGCGCGATGCGCGGGGCACGGCGGGGAATTCGCAGGAATTGCGCGGGAAGATTCTGCGCATCGCGCCAAAGCCGGATGGCAGCTACGGCATCCCGGCTGGGAATCTATTCACCCATGCGGAAAATGGGCGACCGGAGGTGTTCGCGTTCGGTGTCCGGAATCCGTTTCGTGTGACGTGCGATGCAAAGACTGGATTGGTGATTTGGGGCGATGTAGGAGGCAATGTGCGGACAGAGCTGGAGCTGGGGCCGGAGGGATTCGATGAGCTGAATGTGACGCGCGAACCGGGCTTTTTCGGCTGGCCGTTTTGCGCCGGGCCAAACGCTCCGTGGCGTCCGTTCGATGGCAAAACGAAGAAGCCCGCTGGAGACTTTTTCGACCCCGCAAATATCGTCAATGACAGTCGAGCGAACACCGGTCTCCGGGAACTGCCGCCCGCGCGACCAGCGGTATTTTACTACAACAGTCTAGCATCGAAAGAATGGCCTTTTGCAGGCAGCGGCGGACGGAGCATCACCGGAGGCGTGGTTTACCGAAAGCCGGAAACCGCTGGGGAATCGAGGCTCCCGGACGAGTGGGAAGGCGCGTATCTTTTCGGCGACTGGATGCGAAATTGGGTAGCGTCGGCGAAGTTTGATGAAACGGGAAAGCTTGTGAAGGCCGAGCGTGTGCTGGCGGATTTGGCGTTCAAGCGGGCGGCAGACTTCAAGATCGGGCCGGACGGGGCGCTCTACATCGCGGAGTTTGGCGACCAATGGACGGGCAACACTGCCAGCCAGATTTCGCGTGTATTTTACCGCCGCGGAAATCGCCCACCGCACGCCGTGCTGAGCACGAATCGAATCGCTGGAAAGCTGCCGCTGGAGGTGTTGTTTGACGCGAGCAGCTCGCGCGATGCCGATGGCGGAGAGCTAAAGTTTGCTTTCAATTTTGGCGACGGAAAGGACGCGACGGGAACGAAAGCGACGCACATTTTCACGACCGCAGGCGTGTGGAATGTAACGCTGACGGTGACGGATGCGAGCGGGGCGACGGCGAAGTCTCTCGTCACCATCGCCGCAGGAAATGAAGCGCCGGAAGTGAAATTCGCCGCGCCCCTCGACGGCGGATTTCTGGAGGGGAAAGAGGTCACATGGAACGTGGGTGCCACAGACCCCGAAGATGGCGCGCTGCCGGTCGAACGCCTGCTCATTCAGATGGAAAAGCGCGACCGCGCAGGCGCAGAAGACACGCACCCTGGGCTCGCGCTGATGAAGCGTACGACATGTTTTGCGTGTCACAATGCGACGGAGCAAAGCGCTGGCCCGCCTTATGCCGCAGTGGCGGCGAAGTATTCTGCGGAGCCCGGCGCGAGGACTCAATTGCAGGCAAAGATCATCAATGGTGGAGCAGGAGTGTGGGGCGCGCTTCCGATGCCGCCGCATCCACAGCATACAGCCGCAGAAGCCGCGCAGATGGTGGATTGGGTGCTCTCGCTGGCTCAGCGCCAAATCACCACCCTGCCTCGCATCACCGAGGGAAATGCCTCCGTGCCGACGCGCCCCGAAGGCTTTGGCCGCGCAGACAACACCGTGATTTTGCTCACCGCGAGCGCGACCGATAACGGCGCGAGCGGACTGCCTGCGCTGCGTGGAACGGCCGAGGTCTTGCTGCGCAGCAGACGCCAGCGCGCCGCGTTTTTCGACCACAGCGAAGCGGCCGACGTTCAGGACAATCTCGACCAAGGCGGACTCGTCGCACGCATCCAGCCCGGCGGCTGGATCGCATTTGACCGCATTCGCATGGAGGATTTCGGGACGCTAAAACTCAGCGGATGGCCACAAGGAACCGCCCCGCTGACCGTGAGCGTTATCGCCGGAGGAAAGGAACTCGCGCGTCAAACGATGTCGCCAGGCCCGCCGACCGGTAAGCAACCGCCGGAGTTCCAATTTGCAATGCCACCGCTTTTAACACCCGGTGCGCCGCAGCAAATCCGTGTGAAAATGGAAGGCCCAGCCGGGAGCGTGCTGGATCTCATGTGGGTGGAGTTCGTGCGGAAATAAGCGGGGTTTTTTCCAAGGAATCATCGCGAGTATGAAGAAGCCACCTGCGTAAAGAGGATCGGACGGTTTCCGAGCGGACGGAAAGCCTCACACCATCTGCCCGAAATAAAGAGACGCAAGCGAAGGGAAGAAATATGCGGCGGGTAGGGCGGGTATTTTACCCGCCGCGCTGCGTATTCTACGCAGTGCCCGGTGAGGTCATTCTGCGCGAATATCGCGAGCATTGCTCCCAAGGACTCCACCGGGTGTGGCGTAGGATACGCCACACGGCGGGTAAAATACCCGCCCTACCCACCGCACGTCGCTCGCTTTTCTCATAGTCTCTTTATCTCCGGCAGATGGTATCAGTTGAGTAACCGCCGAAATCACAAAAGGACACGGAACTAGACACTCATGAAAAGGTCTCCTTCACCCAATGGATTAAAGCTCGGATTCTCGGAATGTATTGGCTTCCGTGAACGTCCGTTTCTTCCGTGGACCCACCTGCTTTTTGCAGGGTAAATACTTTTGCGGCGTGAGGCCGTGACTTTTTAGAGCTGAACGACTTGCACGCTGCGGATGTCGGGCTCGGCGAGCAGCTCCTTCACGACTTCGTCGCCGGGGGCGGTGTCGAGATTCAGGACTGCGAGCGCGTGGCCGCCGGCTTCGTTGCGGCCCATGCTCATCGTGGCGATGTTCACGCCGTGCTTGCCCATGAGCGTCCCGATCCAGCCGACCATGCCGGGCCGATCTTTGTTTTCGTAGATGAGCAGCGCGCCTTCCGGACGAGCTTCGACGAAGCGTCCGTTGATTTTCACGATGCGCGGCTGGCTGCCGAAATGCGTGGCTGCGACGCTCACCCATCCGCCTTCGCCGGTCGCTGTGAGCTCAATGAGTTCCGCAAAATCGCCGCCGGCTGTCTCGCGGCTCTCGGTCACTTTCACGCCGAGTTGCTGCGCAAATGCGGGCGCGTTGACTTCATTCACCTCGCCGCCGCTGGCCACGCGGAGGAATGCCTTCAAAATGGCGCGCGTAATTGGCGTGGTGTCCTGCTCGTTCATTTTGCCCGAGTAGTTGATGTTGATGCTGTCGCAACGCTTCGCCGCGATCTGGCTGAGGAAAAGGCCGAGCTTTGCGCCGAGCGCGATGTTTGGCCCGATGATGGCGAGCGTCTTCGCGTCCACGCTCGGCATGTTCACAGCGTTGCGAACTTCGCCGGTGAGGAGCATTGCGCGGATTTGCTGCGCGACTTCGATGCCCACATTTTCCTGCGCTTCCGCAGTGCTCGCGCCGAGGTGTGGCGTGAGGACGATGTTCGGCGCGCTGCGGAGCGGGTTATCTGCGGCTGGCGGCTCGATTTCAAAAACGTCGATGGCTGCGGCTGCGACTTGCTTGCTCTTCAGCGCATCGGCGAGCGCCTGCTCATTGATGAGTCCGCCGCGCGCGCAGTTGATGATGCGCACGCCTTTTTTCGTCTTCGCGAGGCGCTCGGCATTCAGCATGTCGCGCGTCTCATCCGTCAGCGGCATGTGCATCGTGATGTAATCGGCGAACGGCAGGATGTCCTCCAAACGCTCCACGAGTTCCACCTGCATGGCGCGGGCGCGGCTCACGCTCAAATAAGGATCGTAAGCGTGAACCCGCATCCCGAACGCGATGGCTCGGCGTGCGATCTCGGTGCCGATGCGGCCCATTCCGAGGATTGCGAGCGTCTTGCCGTAAAGCTCCACGCCTTCGAAATTCTTGCGCTCCCACTTGCCAGCCTTCATCGAGGCGTCGGCCTGCGCGATGTTGCGCGAGATGGCCATGAGCAAACTGAACGCGTGCTCTGCGGTCGAAATCGTATTTCCCGCCGGAGTGTTCATCACCACGATGCCGGCCTTCGTCGCCGCATCGGTATCGACATTATCCACGCCGACGCCCGCACGCCCGACGCACTTGAGCTTCTTGGCGGCGGCGATGACTTTTGCATTCACCTTCGTCTGCGAGCGAACGACGAGTCCGTCGAACTCGCCGATGATTTCCAGCAGTGCATCTTCTTTCAGGCCGGTCTTCACGACGACATCGACCAATCCGCCCTCAAGGAGTTCGGCCACACCGCGTTCGCTGACAGGATCTGCTACTAAGACTTTTGGTTTGCTCATATTTTTGAAAAAGGGCGCGCAGTCTGCGCACCGGAAGCGTTTCGGCAAATCGAAAGTTGCATCACAAAGCAGAATCTTCCGCGTAGCCGGATGCAACAATCGCGAAAAATCGCACGTTCAAGCCGTTAAAATCCCGCGCTTCAGGGCCGCACGAGCGAGAAATTATCGAACTGCGCGGGCACTGTGGATGCCACTGGTCCGAACGTGCCGGCGCTGAGTTCCATGCGCAGCGCGGATACCGCGAAGCTCACGGCGTCGTTGCGCTGGCTGGTCCACGATGTGCCGTTGCCGCTCACTTCAAAATGCAGGCGGTTCGTCGCCGCATCGTGGCGGATTCTCCACCAGCGATGATTCGTCGGGCTGTACGGGATGCCGGAAATCGTGCGCGCTCCATCCGTGCAGCGGTCGAAATAAAGCATCCCATCTTCCACCACGATGAACGCGAAATTTTGCGAATCCTTCACCACCGCGAGGATCGTGTCG
Source organism: Verrucomicrobiaceae bacterium (assembly GCA_043728745.1). GTDB lineage: Bacteria > Verrucomicrobiota > Verrucomicrobiia > Chthoniobacterales > Chthoniobacteraceae > SXWH01. The sequence goes on along the minus strand of JAYTMG010000246.1, from coordinate 11,261 downwards.
GCACCGCCAGTGGCCGCTTGCGGGACTTCGACTGCTGCGGCCATGCCGGTGAAATCGAACGTCGCTGCGCTGAGATAGCCCGCGTAGTGGTCGCCAGCCACTCCGGTGCGCGGCGAAATCTGCAAGCGCCCGGTCGTTTCCGAAACCGGAATCGCCGTGTCGTAGCCCGCTGCTCCGATTAAATACTGGCCGACCACGGTGCCCGCATTCCATTTGGATCCGTCGCGTGTTCCGTCGTTAAAATCGTCGCTCAATGATGCCGCCGCTGGTTGCGTGACGGTGACTACTGCGGACGCGCTCGCCGTCGCGCCGCTATTGTCGGTGACGGTCAGCGTGACCGTGTATGAACCCGCTGCGGCGTAGCTCACCGTCGGGCTCGCGCCTGTGGCGGTCGCGCCGTTTCCGAGATTCCATGCGTAGGCCGCGATGCTGCCATCCGGGTCGCTCGATTGCGTGCCGTTGAGCGCGAGCGACTGCCCGAGCAAAACGGAGTAAGGTCCGCCTGGCCGTGCGATTGGAAGTTGGTTCACCGTCGGATTTGAAACCACGACCGCAGTGCTCGCAGAACCGGTCGCGCCTTCGTTGTCCGTGACAGTCAAAGTTGCGGTGAAATTTCCCGCAGTCGCATAGACGTGGCTCACCGTTGCGCCTGTGCCCGTGGTGCCGTCGCCGAAGTTCCACGCATACGAAACGATCGTGCCATCCGCGTCGCCGGAAGCAGAACCATTCAGCGCAATCGCAGTGCCGCGAATGCCGGAATACGGGCCGCCCACGCTGGCTACCGGCGGCTGATTAAACACCGGCGGAAGGCCCGAAGTGTGGCCAAATCGGAAGTTGTCAAACACCGCGCCGCCGGGGTTTGCGAGCGGAATCCCCGTGCCCGCCGTAAGCTCTGGAAAGACCGCAGCCACAAGAAACTGCGGATGGTCGCCGCGCTGGATGATCCAGTTTGCGCCGTCTGCACTTGTCTCGAAAGTCACTTGCGCAGTCTCATGCTCGCCTGCGTGCCGGATGCGCCAGAAACGGTGTTGCGTGGCGTTGTAAGGAATGGACGTGAGGTCGCGCGCGCCCTGCACCGTTTGGTCGAAATAAAGCACGCCATTTTCCGCGATCATCGCCAGGAAATTCGACGGATCTTTGCAGAGCGCAAAAATCGTATCCGCGCCATTTGTTGCGGCCTGCACGACTTCCACGCTCACGCCGAGATTGTTGAGATTCCACGCAACATTGGAGACGTAGCCGTTGTAGTGATCGCCAGTTTGATTCGCACGTGCGCCCACCGTCAGACGTCCGCCGGATTCGCTCACCGGGACCAAAAGATCGTGCCCCGCGTTTGAGCCGAGCCGCCCCAATGTCGTTCCGATTGCCCACTTCATGACATCGCGCGAATTGTCGTCGAAATTATCGCCAAACTGATCGGCGACCGGGAACAGTCGCGACATGGGAATCACCTGCTCGGGCTGGCTCGGGCTGCTCCACAGCAGGCTCACATTTGCGGTGCCCGTGGCGTCGTAGTATTCGAGGCGGATGGGCACTCGGACGCCCGCCCGCATTTGAATGGACGCGGACCAAGTGCCCGCTGGCGGCTGCCCGCTCACGTTGTCCCAACGATAAATAAGCAGGTCCGCATTCACCCACAGCCGCACGCCGTTGTCGGCGACGATCTTGAACGTGTAAGTCTCGTTGTATTGCGGCAAAATCTCACCGCTCCAACGCACGGAAAAATTGTCCGTCGCAATCCGCGGGTCGGGCGAACCCGCGCCCCAGTTTTGGTTCACCGTAGTATCGACGCGGTCGAACACCGCCGACTGGAGTTCGCGGCCGTTAAAGTAATTTGCGAAAAGCCCCGAGCCACTCGTCGCCGCCGACACTTGCCAGGACATCGTGACACTCGCCGACAGCGAGCCATCGCTCACCGTGAGCGTCGGAGTGAACGAACCGGCGGCTGCGTAAACGCCGGAGATTCGTCCCGTCGCCGCATTCATCGTGAGGCCCGGAGGCAGGCCCGTCGCGGAGTAGGAAAGCGTGTCGTTATTTGCATCGGACGCATTGACATCGAGCGCCGCATTTTCACCCACCGAGCCGACTTGCGCGACTGGCGCAAAAATGACCGGAGCCACATTCACGATCGGCGGAAACAGGCGATTTTGCGGAACGACTTGCGACGCAAGACTCGAGCTCTTCCAGCTCAGTTGCATCTTAGCGGAGGAAGTGGATTCGTAGTATTCCAGCACGATGTTCGCTTCCTGATTTGCGACGAGCGCGATGTTTCCACTAGTCGCAGCGCTGCCGTTTTTCCAGCGATTGATGATCTGCTGCCCATTCACCCAAAGCCGCGCACCGTCGTCCGCAGTCGTGGTAAATGTGTACGTCTGCGAAAAGGCGGGCAGAACCTTTCCAGTCCATCGCACGGAGAAGCCGTCCGCATTTACACCCGCCGCTGGCGAGCCGTTGCCCCAGTTAAAATCCACGGTGCTGTCCACGCGGCTCGTGACCCGCGATTGGAAGCCGGTGCCATTGAAATACTCGCCCCGCAGCCCGGTGCCGTTGATCGCGCGCGTCGTCGCCCAAGTGAACGACGTGCTGCTAGAAATCACGCTGTCGGAAACGATGACGTTCACATTGTAACTCGCCGCCGCATTGAGGCTCACCGTGCCGGAAATAAAGCCAGTCGTCGGATGAATCTCGAGTCCTTCCGGCAGTCCGGTCGCTGCGTAGGTCAGCGGATTATTGTCCGCATCGGTCGCCGTGATGCTGATTCCCACAGCCGCCCCGCGTGGCGTGCTGCGATTTCCGGGGTTCGTCACGACAGGCGCACGATTTGGCGCGAGCGGACGAGGATTCGTGAACGCGATCTGAATCCTCGTCGTGTTGTTGGTCTCGTTGGATTCCAAAATGTGATTGTCTGGATCAGCAATCACCTCCAGCCAATACGACCCACTCGGCACGCCCGACACGTCGATATATTGCCCAGGCAGGTCCGCATTATAGACGTCAACGTGCCCGACGCTCAGCCCTTGGAGCGTCCCGCATCCGTCGCCACCGCGCCCGTCGCGAATCCGCGCCGCGCTATAAAGATCTGGCCAGTAATTGCGGGAATTCAAAATGCAAAAACTCGTCTTTCCGCCCGATGCGACGATCCCGCCGACGCCATTCCCCGCCGTCACGGTGCGCAGATTATAAGTCGCGAATCCCTCAAAATGAATGTGCCCGTGCGCCGAGTGATATTCGAAATGCCCGGCGAGCCGATCACGAGTCGTTCCGTTCAAATTATAGATCCGCTGATTGACCTCCTGACTGAGCGTATCTTCGTCCACATTTCCTCCCCAGATTTCGAGCGGACCGGAACCGCGATTGCCGATTGTGGTGCTCAAACGCATCAACGTGCGCCCTGGATTCGAGCTGGTATCGAGCGTCCATCCGTAGATGTAACTGGAAGCCTGATCCGCGATGGCGACGAGGTCCGGCAGAAGTTCCTGAGCCCGCACAGGAGCGAAGCTCGATAGGACCGTAAGAACGACACAAAGATACGAAAAGCGGCGTTTGGAGTTCATAATGGTTTTTATAGCGAGGCGCGATTGAATTATAATTACCATAATCCGTCAACCCAAATTCCGCGTTTCTGCGACCCAGTTTTCGTGCCACTACCGCGCCGCTCGACTCAGCCAATCGTGCCTCGCAGCGTCAGCGGCACTCATGCGCGCCGCTTTGTCCATCTGCAAAAGACCGGAGAGAAAATCAGCGGTGGAATCCAATTCCGCACCGCGAAGTTCCGTCCCGCGAAGAAGCCGCTCGCGAATCGACGCAGGCTTGATTTCCGGGCGAAACCGCAGCGCGCCATCCGCCTCAAAATAGGAAGCACGATAGCGCGCGTCCTGCACAAGCCCCGCGGGAAATGAACCGAGCAGCGTCTCCATCAAAATCGTGTGCTCGTGATTGATCGCGAGGTCGATGAGGTCGTCTGCGCCTTTTTCTTTCCGCCATAATGAATCGCGTTTCTCCTGCTCGGTCGCTTCCGGGCGGGACTCGATCACTGCGGCTGCGTGGCTCCACACTTCAACATGATCGGTGCCGACTTTCTTTGCGTGCTCGGCTTCTGCGGCCCAAACAGTCCCGAAACGCCCCTGCCCGAGTTTGCGTTTTAGAAGATATTTCCCGGCGATGAGTGCACCTTTTTTATACTGCTCGGCGAGCTCTTCTTCGCGATCTTGTGCGACGCTGTCCGCCATCGGGATTGCGAGGTGCTCGACGTTGAACTCCTTGTATTTCCGCGACGCTGCGCGCCTTGGCGAGAAGAGCAGCCGCCCGGCGAGCATCTCAAACACCGTGCAGCCGACGCTCCATAAGTCGAACTCCACACCGACGGGCGCACCGAGCAAAAGCTCCGGCGCGATGTATTCCCGCGTTCCGCACGACATGCCTTGTTTCAGCCGGTTCGTTGCGCTGCCGAGGTCCGCCAGTCGGGCATCTCCGCGCCGTGCGTCGTAGAGAATATTCTCGGGCTTCACGTCGGAATGCGCGTAACCCTGCGCATGGAGTTCGGCCAAGCCGCGCAAGATTCGCCGCGCCACCTGCTTCGTACGCGCCAGCGTCAACGGCTTGCGCGCGATGGCTTCCGAGAGACTCCGTCCGTGCTTTTCAAACGCGAGGCACACATGTCCGTCGCAGAGAAAATATTCATGCAATTTTACAAACGCCGGTTCATCGCCCGCACCGTCCAGAAGGCTGTGGACGTAGATTTCCCACGTCGCAGCGCGGGGATATTTCCGCCGGTGAATCTTTAATGCGACCTGCTTTCCCGCGTTCATTTCGTCTTCGACCATGCGCGCCGAATCTCCGAGAGAATCCGCCCTAGAAGGCTGATGTCTTCGGTGATCACGCTCGCCTCACCGCTCATCTCTTGTTTGAATTGGATGCTCTTCTCAAAGCTCGTGCTCAGCGGATACGGCAGCGCGACGAGGACGAGATACACTCCGTCGCGGGCAATCATCGAGACGGACTGCACCTTCCCGGTCCCGACTCCAAACTGCTTGTGCGGGAAGTCGTCAAAACGAATGCGAACCACCTGGCCGGGCTTGATTTTCCCGGTGCCGCCGCCATTCACCAACATGCGGCCCACGAGCTGTGTCGTTTTCGGGATGACCAAAAACACCTGCCGTCCCGCCGCGACAAACTGCTGCTCGCTCCAAAAATCGTAGAACGCCAGCGTCCCATCTGCCGGCGCGCGCAAAACATATTCCGCCTGCCAGAGATCCACTTCACCGCGAAACTTGTTGAGGCTTGCGCGAAGATTCTCCCGCGCGGTGCGCAGCAAATTCTCGCGCGTGTGCTCCATATCGCGCAGTTCTTTTTCCGTCTTCGAGGCTTCGATCTCCGTCTCGCCGAGGGCGCGTTGCGATGTCGTCTCGGCCCTGTTTCCTTGCAACTGAGCCATTTCCGCGGCCTGAAGCGCCTCCGTGCTGATGGACTCGCGCGCATGAAGCGTCTTCATCCGTGCATACTTTTCGCGAGCCAGAGCCACCTCGCGGCGGCTGGCCTCCAGTTGCTTTTGGAGCACTTTGATCTGTTCGCGTTTCCCCTTCAGTTGCTCCCGCAAAAGAGCGCCCGCTTCTTCCGCGTAGCGATCGGCGAGCGTTGCTTTGAACTGCCCATACACATTCAGAAATTCCGAATAACTGTCCTGCAATTTCCCCAGCCCGTCTTCCGCGCCAAACTGCGTCGCAACGGTCGCAGGCTCTGTCTGTAGCTCGGTTGCAAGCCGCTCCAGTTTCGGCGCGAGAGACAGGACGGTCTCCAGCCGCGCTGGATTTTGAATCACCGCAAGGATGTCGTCTTTGTTGACGTGCGCGCCTTCTTTCACCCGGAGACTCGCGATATGTCCGCTCTGCCGCGCGATGACCTCGACCACCGGCTGTGAGCCGGTAATCGTCATCCGCGCGGTGATCGCGTCGGGATAGTGAATGACTGCGGCGAGGATGAAAAAAAGCACCAGCGCCCCAGCGACCATCGACAGCCCGGACCGCATCAACCAATGCGGCGGACGGTGCATGAACTCGCTGACTTCAGCGCTGACGAGGCTTTGCGGGCCGACGGATAATTGCTGCTCGGGATCAGTTGGCATGGCGTGAGACAGCTTCGATATCGAGCTGGTTGCGAACGAGTTTATAGTAAACGCCTCCCCGCGCAGTGAGGTCCGAGTGATTGCCGACTTCCACGATGCGACCGGCATCCATCACGATGATCTGGTCCGCATCGCGCACGGTGCTGAGCCGGTGCGCGATCACGAGCACTGTCCGGTTCTGCGCAAACATGCGGAGATTCTCCATCACGTCGCTTTCATTCACGGAGTCGAGCGCGCTGGTCGCTTCATCGAGGAACAGAAAATCAGGGTTCCGATAAAACGCGCGCGCCAAAAGAATCCGCTGCTTTTGTCCGCCGCTCAAACCCTGGCCCGCCGCGCCCACTACGGTGTTCGTACCATCCGGAAGACCGCGCAGAAAGTCCGCGAGATTGGCGATGAAAATCGACGCGCTCAGTCGCATCGGGTCCACGGGGCCGCTTCCCGTGGCGATGTTCCGCGTGATGCTTCCGGAGAAGATGTGACCGTCCTGCATCACCACGCCGCAATGCGAGCGCCAAGCGTTTCCCTGGATGGTTCGCAGCGGCACGGTGCCGACAAGAATCTCGCCCTCGGTCGGCTGATAGAGTCCGAGCAGGAGCTTCATCAGCGTCGTCTTCCCGCTGCCGCTCGCGCCGACAATGGCTGTAACTTTCCCCGCAGGAATCCCGGCGGTGATCTCCATCAGCACATCCTTTTGCCCGGCCCCGGCGTAGCGAAAATGCAGATTGCGCATGTAGATTGTCGTATTCCGAGGCACCTCTTGCTCGGTGCCTTCGGCGGGCGTTTCCTCGTCCGGGTGACTGTGAATTTCCTGCATCCGCTCAAGGCTAAGCCTTGCGTCCTGCGCGGAATACATGAAGTCGATGAGACGGCTGATCGGCGAGTTGAGCTGCCCGACGATATACTGCGTCGCCAGCATCATTCCGAATGTCATCTGCCCTTCGATCACCGCACGCGCCGCAAGAAATGAGATGAGAATATTGCGGATGTTCGACGCGAGGAAGACGCCGATTCGCTGCATCTGCCGGAGCGCGAGACTTTGCGCCTCTAGCTGGTAGGTGCGCACAGCGAGCTGTTCCCAGGTCCAGCGCTTCTCCCGCTGGATGCCCTGGATTTTGATCTCCGGCATCGCCGTCACCAGTTCGTAAAGCGTGTCGCGTTCCTTCGCCTCCACGGTGAAACGCTTATGGTCCAGCATCCGGCGCTGCCGCAGAAACAGGACGAGCCAGCCCGCCGAGACGATCGCGAAGAACACGAAGACGCCGAGAATTTGCCAGCTATAAAACGCCAGCACGATCGCGAAGACGACGAATGTGAGCAGCGAGAAAACGATGTCGAGCGACGACGACATGAGGAACCCTTTCACCCGCCGATGATCGCCGATTCGCTGCATGATGTCGCCCGCCGTCCGGCTATCGAAAAACGTGAGCGGCAGCCGCAGAAGTTTCCCCAGAAAATCGGCGATCATCGCCACACTCACGCGCGAGCCGATGTGCAGCAGCAACCAGCCACGGAGCATGTCCGCGACTGTCTGGCTCACGGAAAGCGCGAGCTGCGCGACCAGCATCACGTAGATGAAACTGCGATCGAGATTTCCGATTCCGTGATCTACAATCGCCTGCGCGATGAACGGCAAAACGAGCTCGATGCCCAGCCCCACAAACATCCCCAGAAGCACTTGGACAAAAAGCCGCCGGTGCGGCCGGAGATAGCCGAAAAAATACGACATACCGCGACTATGCGATTCGCTGTCTTTTTGCCCCGAGGCGCTGTGTTCAAAAAACTCCGGCGTCGTCTCCAGCAGCATGTAAATGCCCGGCGCATTTTCCGAAACCGGAGTCTCCGGCGGTGAACTGGAGCGGACGAATTCCGCGTGGCTGTAATCAATCAGCCCGTACGCCGGGTCCGCCACGCGGACCTTCGTTTTCGTGATCTCGTACACCACGACGAAGTGATCATGCTGCCAGTGCGCGATGCACGGCAGCGGCGCTTCATCGCGAAGTCGCTTGAAACTCAGCCGCACGGGCAGCGAGCGGAGCCCGAGTTTTTCCGCAGCCTCCGAGATGCCCGCGAGATTTACGCCGCCTTTTCCGATCTGGCAGTATTGCCGGATCAACTCGTGCGCAAACTGACGACCGAAGTGCGCGCAGATCATCCGCAATGAAGCGGGGCCGCAGTCCATCAAGTCGAGTTGTGGATAAAATGGAAATCGTCGCCTCATTGCACTGCTGGCTAAAGCGAGACGTTGTGCCTCTGCGCGATGGTTCCGTTGAGCTGGCCGAGCGCGCTCCACGCTCCGAGTAGTTGGAGACGCGTTTCCAACACGCGGATTTCCGCCGTGCGCAAATCCTCTTCCGCTTCCCGGATGTCACGATTTGTCACGAGTCCTTCGCGGCGACGCTGCAATTGCTCCTGCCATTTCGTCGTGCTTGCGGCGAGCGTCTTCCCGGCGAGGACGAGCCGCTGACGGCCAAAACTAATCGCGCGGCAAAGCTCCGCGATCCGCGCCTTCAGCCGCTGCTCCGCCTCCTCCCTGGAAATCTGACTGCGTTCCAAAGATGCCTTCGCCTGCTCCAGTTGCGCGCGCTCGGCGCGAAAGGTCCAGGGCAGCGTCACACGCGCCAGCGCGATTCCTTCCCAGCCATTTCCGCGGCCTCGCGAACCATTGGAATCCGAGGGCGCAGCCGAGAATTCCAAATCCACCGTCGGGAGTGCTTGATTGCGCGCGCGCCGCACTTCGAGTTCACGCCGCTGTACTTCATTCGCGAGCAGGACTGCGGTCGGCGAGAGCTTCAGCGCGCGCTGCATTTCCGTAGAAGCATCGGGTACTCCGCCTGGAATGCTGGAATCGCTGATGGTCTCGAAGGAAAAACTCGGACGCTGCCCACGCTGCTGCCCGCCCATCGCGAGCCACAGCTCGTCCACGCGGTCCACATAGCTTTTGCTCGCCGCCATCGCGCGCTCGCGGGCGAGCGAGAGCAAGACCTCCGCCTCCAGCACATCGAGCTTTGAGTCAACGCCGGCCAGCTTCCGCATGTTACTTTCTTCGACGATCTTTTCGCTGCGGCGCACGCTTTCCATATAGGACTTCTCCACCAGCGCGGCGACCGCCGCCGCGTAGTAGCCGGACTCCACGGCCCGCAGCATCTCCAAAATCTCCGCCGATTTCGTCGCCTGGCTCTGCTCGCGCAGCAGCTCCGCAACGCGGATGCCTGTGCGATTCACCTCGGGATCAGCGCCCCGCGCCAAAGGTTGCCGGATGGAAAGCGCATAGTCCGACGAAGTGCCGCGAATGTAATCATCGCGAAAATCACCGGTGCGGCTGGCGACTCTCCCCGCCTCCACCTCCACCTCGGTCCCGGTCGCAAAGCGTTTTGAGACTCCGCCGCTGCCAGAAAGCTGCGTCCATTTTCGCCCGCTGTTCAGCGCCGTACTGCGCAAAGTGCTGGAAAATCGCGGATCGAATTCCGCCTGCGCACCGCTCACGGCTTCGCGGGCAATCTTCAAATTTTGATCGGCAATCCGCAGACCAAAGCTGCGCTGGAAACCATAAGAAATGCAGTTCCGCATCGAAAGCTGGCCGCTCGCCGGAAGCGCGATTTCGCTCGTGCGCGCTGTGCTTTGCGCCACCACGGCCTGCCTCGCGCCCGCCTTCCAGCCCGGCGCAAAACTGCTGCCGCCGGGGCTGCCTGAGGCCGATCCATCGGGCCCCGAGCATCCCGTCCAGAGAAGACAAAACGACGCATAAAATACCCGCGAAAAGCCGGTGCGGAGCTCCGCGAATTGAAACGTGGATTGGGCTGAATTACACAACATCGAAAAGAGTATGCATCTCCCGTAGCAATTGCCCGGCCTAAAATAAAGAACGGGAGGACAAGCAAATGCTCGTCCTCCCGTTCTGATTTAAGCCGCGCGCTCGAATTTGGAAGATTCCTCCTCCGAATCACACGGGTTCAGATCAGTTCTTGATCGATTACGGGCACTTCGGAGGAGGAGGGAGGCTGCAACCGCCGCCTTTTGTGCCACCTGATTTGCCGGAACCCGACTTGCTCGAGCCGGACTTATGCGAGCCGGACTTGTGGGACTTCTTCGACTTTTTCGACTTACCTTTTGTGCCGCCGCCGCATTTGCCCGAGCCGCCGGTCACGGCTGCTGGTGCGTTGATTACGTCGTTGGCGAACTGCTCAAGTATGCTTGTTTTCATTTTGTTTATGTTGTTTTGTTAAGCAGGCTGGGGAATCCAACCTACAGATTTTGCGAATTAGCGAAAAATCCGTATGCTGTCAACGGTCTTTATGGTTTTTATATGACCCGTCCGTAATGCGCAAAGCTCCCACATCCGAAGAACCAAGCCTCGCCCTGCCCTTTTTACCGTGACTCGCCAAGAACACGCCACCATGCGCATTGGGTGTGATTAAAACTGAAAATGCTCAAGTGAGCACGCTTGCGTCGTGGCGCACGCGGCCCTCCGCGTGCTTCCCCTCACGCGAAGCGCATTATTCTCGATGGAACGCTCATTGGATCAGCGCTTCGCGGGTAACAGTGTCACGCCGAGGGCTGCATGAGCCACGACTGGTTTGCAACGAGCTTTATTCCACTTTTAGTCACCCCCTTGCGCATTCCACTCACAGTCTTCGACTTGACCGCCGCCGCATTTGCTGCGGATGAATTTGTCGAATCACCCGAACACGTTGAAAAACCGGACGTTCCGAAAGACATCGCTCTGCACGAGGTTGCGCTTAGAGCGGACTTTGAGTTCGTCCTTGAGCAGTCTCTCCAGCAGTTCGGCGGCGAGGTTCTTGTGCCTGAGCCCGCGCACTTCCGCGAGGAACTGGTCGCTCAGGAGTAAGCGTCACGCCCAGCGCCATAGAGCAAGGGTCGCGTTATACCGGAGCAGAGGTATGAATTCCGTAGGGAGTCCGTATATGGAACTTACGAACTTTTACGCCGCGCGGCGCGGGGTTGCTTGCGCACGCTGCGCTTTGGCCCAGGCGGCGGGGGTGATGTGTTTGACTTCGCTGACGTTCATCGATGGCAGGCGGGTGAGCACGTCGCTCAGGTAGGCCAGCGGGTCGATGCCCCGGCGACGGCAGCTTTCGACGATGGTGTACAGGATCGCTCCGCGTTGTCCGGCTTCGGC
>JAYTMG010000245.1:0-1420 GCA_043728745.1 Verrucomicrobiaceae bacterium | reverse complement strand
GTGTTGCTGCGCCTTGGTGAAATCGGGCGCATTTTGGCCGCGGAAAAACCGGACCTCGTGGAGAATGGTGACCCGTATCAAGTCGGCTTTGCCGTGGCGCGACATGCGGCGGCACTGGGGATTCCGAGCGTGGCATTTTACCACTCGCACTTCGCGGAATCGGAGGTGCGACCGCTGGAGCGATTGCTCGGGCCGACCGTGGCGGAACTTTGTGTTTCGCTGGCCGCCCGATATAGTCGCAGGCTTTATCGGCGGTATTCGCGGACGCTCGTAGCCTCGCCTGCGATTGCGCGCGTCCTCGAAGGCTGGGGCATCGACAATACGGCGCTGGTGGATCTCGGCGTGGACCCGCAGCGTTTTTATCCGGGCGACCGGGCGACTGCACGAACATCGCTCGGCATTGCTGAAAATGCGCGCGTTTTGCTCTCGGTGGGACGGCTTGCGGCGGAGAAAAATACGCGGCTTTTGTGCGAAGCGTTTCGTCGTTTGCAGGGCTATCATCTCGTCATTACTGGAGAAGGATTGCAGCGCGATTGCGTGGAGCGTCTGCGCGATGAAACGGGTGCGGTGACGTGGCTGCCGTTCCTCGACAGTCACGACGAGTTGCTCCGCCTTTTTCATGCAGCGGACTTGTTTGTGCATCCCGGTGTGCAGGAAACTTTCGGGCTTGTGACGCTGGAGGCGCAAGCGTGCGGGCTCCCGGTCGTCGGAATCCGGGGAACCGCGATGGACCGCATCGTGCGACACACTCAGGATTTTTGGGCGCAGACAGCAACGCCGGGCGCGCTGGCGAATGCGATTGAGTCCGCCTTTTCCCACGACCTTCCAGCGCTCGGGAGATCCGCGCGAACGGCAGTGGTTGCGGAATTCTCGTGGAGCTCAGTCATGGCGCGGCTGTTTGACGTGTATCGCGAAGTAATCCACGAATACCGGCGGCCATGAAATCCGGCATTCAGATTCGCAAATTCCGAGGCTCCGACCGCGAAGCCGTGCGGCAGCTTTGTTGCGACACAGGGTTTCTCGGCGCACCGATTGATCCGGTGTTTGAGGACCGCGAGTTGTTTGCGAATTACCTCACTCGCTACTACACCGATGCCGAGCCGGAGTCTGCATTTGTCGTCGAAAAGGACGGCGTCGTGCGCGGCTACCTCCTCGGCTCCAGAAGGCCGCTGCGGCAGCAATTTTTCAACGCATTTAACAATCTGAGTCTGCTGGCAAAAGGCATCGCACGGTTTGGCGGCTACAACGAAGCATCGCGCAAATTCGTGCGCTGGATTCTGACGCAAGCGTGGCGCGAAGTTCCCGCAGCACCGCGCCGCATCGCGCATTTTCACTTCAACGTAATGCCCGACGCCCGCAGCCTGCGGACGATTTTGGAGCTGACGGGGCGTTACTTCGATTTCTTGCGCTCCCACGGCGA
>JAYTMG010000244.1:0-11425 GCA_043728745.1 Verrucomicrobiaceae bacterium | reverse complement strand
GCAGACCAGCCGTTGCAGGTGGCCGTGGCGCGGTTGCTCGGCTACCAGTGGCCGCGCCAGACCGGTTCCAGTTTTCCCGATTGCCCGGCGCTCGGCCCGGATGGTCTGGAAACGCTGGCGGATGACGACGGCATCGTGCCCATCAGTCCCGTCAAGGGCGAAGCCGCCGCCGCCGAACGCCTGCGCGAACTCCTCGCCCGCGCCTACGGCAAGGATTGGAACGCCACCCGGCAGGAAGCCTTGCTCGCCCAGGTGGATTACGCTGGCGCGTCGCTGGAGGATTGGCTGCGCAACGGTTTCTTCGAGCAGCATTGCGCGCTCTTCCATCATCGCCCCTTCATCTGGCACGTCTGGGACGGTCTCAAGAACGGATTCAGCGCGCTGGTGAATTATCACAAGCTCACCCACGCCAATCTGGAAAAGCTCACCTTTGCCTACCTCGGCGATTGGATTCGCCGCCAGCAAGCCGCCGTCGCCGCCGAGGAAGCCGGCAGCGACGCCAAGCTGCAAGCCGCCAAGCAGTTGCAGGCCACGCTCAAGCTCATCCTCGAAGGCGAGCCGCCCTACGACATCTTCGTCCGCTGGAAATCCCTGGCGCAGCAATCCATCGGCTGGCATCCCGATCTCAACGACGGCGTGAGGATGAACATCCGTCCCTTCATGCTCGCCCCCGACGTGGGCAAGAAAGGCGCAGGCATCCTGCGCATGAAACCCAACATCAAATGGGACAAAGACCGCGGCAAAGAGCCCCACCGCGACAAAGCGGAGTATCCGTGGTTTTGGAAAGGCAGCGAGTTCACCGGCGACCGGCTCAATGACATCCACCTGACGCGGGAGGAGAAAGAGCGGGCGAAGAAATGAAACCACGGATGGACACAGATGGGCACGGATGCGGGAGGGAGATTTTGCACACGGCGTGTGCAAAATTCGGACGCGGCGAGATTGTGTCCGCAGCGCGGTCACAATTCGAAACCCGTCAGATTTTCCACGCACTGAGTGGAAAATTGGCCGCTAAACGAATTGTCGTGACGCTGTCGCGACAATTTGAGAGCCGCCGGATTGTCGTTGCACCGAAACGACATTCCGCCCAACGGGAGATCGAATCATGAAACGCAAACTGCCACTGATGAAAATTGCGACATCCATGCCCGCCAAGCCGAGCGCGAAGGGACTGTTGACGGAAGTGCGGGAGATGATTCTCGTCACACGCCAAACGGTGGCGCAGGGAATCAACTCGGCGTTGGTATTGCTCTATTGGAGTATCGGCCAGCGCATCCGGGCGGACATCCTGAAAGAGAAGCGGGCGAGTTACGGTGAAAAGATTTTCTACGCACTGAGTAGAAAATTGACGGCGGAGTTCGGGGCCGGCTTTTCGCAAGCCAATCTTTTTCACATGGTTCGGTGTGCGGAAGTTTTCCCGGACGGAAAGATTGTGCACTCACTGAGTGCACAACTGAGTTGGACGCACTTTCGCCGCATTATCTACCTTGATGATCCACTCAAGCGCGACTTCTACGCGGAAATGTGCCGCGTCGAGCAGTGGAACACCCGCACGCTGCACCAGAAAATCCAGTCCATGCTTTTCGAGCGCACCGCGCTTTCAAAGAAGCCGGAGAAGCTCGCAGCGATGGAACTCAAACAACTTCGCGACGAGGACAAGCTGACGCCGAACCTCGTATTCCGCGACCCTTACTTGCTGGATTTCCTGGGACTCAAGGACACATACGCCGAGAAGGATGTGGAAGCGGCAATTCTCCGTGAAATCGAGTCGTTCATCCTCGAACTGGGAGTGGGCTTTGCCTTTGTCGAACGGCAAAAGCGGATGCAGATTGATGGGCGGGATTACCACCTCGATCTGCTGTTTTACCATCGCAAGCTGCGCCGGCTCGTGGCGATTGAGTTGAAGCTCGGCGACTTTGATGCGGCGGATAAAGGCCAGATGGAACTCTATCTGAACTGGCTGAAACGCTATGCAAGCGAGCCGGAGGAGGCCGAACCGCTCGGGATGATTTTGTGTGCCGGAAAGTCCGAGGAGCACGTGGAACTGCTGGAACTGGAGAAGAGCGGAATCCATGTGGCCACTTACCTGACGAAGCTGCTACCGAAGAAGGAACTGGAGAGAAAACTACACAAGGCGGTAATGCTGGCGCGGGCACGATTTGAAAAGGGAGAACAACCATGAGTGAAACCATCGCACAACGGCTCATCGCCACGCTGAGAAACGCCGCCCATGCCTACGTGCCGGGGAATGAAGTGCCGCCATGCGCGGTGCTGTGGCCGGACCCGGAGAGGAGTTGGGAATCGGTCATCGTGGAAGTGCAGGCGCAGATGCCGGAATTGTATATGCTGGGAGCCTATGCGCCCGCGCAACGAACCGGCCCTGCGGTGTGGCTCCGCTGCATCGAGGCGCGAACTGTGGAAGGAGCGCCACCAGCCGGGACGACGCCGGTCTTTTACCTGCCCGGCGTGAGTAGGGAGCGGCTGCGCGCATTGGAGGATTGCCCGGCGGAACTGGCAGCACTTGCAGAAACCCAGTATCGCGGAGCTGTTTGGGGACATCCAAATGGGAAGGAATGGACGCCTTTCGGGTTCCTTGTTTCAAATCGCGGCGGATTGGGGTTGGACGTAGCGAAGGATCAGGCGACGCTCAGCGCTTTGGCCGGAGCGCTCGGCAGTCTGCTCGGTCAACCGCTTTCCCATCACGTGGGAAGACTGTTGGATGCTGAGTTTTTCAATCAACTTGTCGCTCCGGATGCGAGCGGATTACTTCTGCGATGGCTCGGCAATGTGGAAGGATTCCGGCAGCGGTGTTCGGAGCAGGAGTGGAAGGCATTTTGCCAGCAGTGCAAGGCGGACTTCCGATTTGACCCGGAGAAGGACGGTGCATTGAAAGCGGCACAGCTTTTGGCAGGACGGGGAAATCATTGGAGCGAGGTGTGGCAGCGATTTGCGGAGTCGCCGGGGAATTATCCCGGCATCGCGGAATGGCTAAAGCGGGCGGCACCAAAGAGTCCGACGATGTTTGACTCGGCAGAGGTGTGGCCAGACCTGAATGAACGCGACGAGCGGCAACTGCACGAATCGTTGCGGTCACTCGTGGATAGACCGCAGGCGGAGGTGATCGCGAAAATCGGGGAACTTGAGAAACAGCACGGCGCGCGCCGGCGAACGCCGTGGCAAAAACTGGGTCTGTGCCCGCTCGCCACGGCAATGGAGCCGCTATCCGTGCTGGCAGTGCTTTGCAGCAATTCGCCGGGAGCCCCGACGCCGGAGGCATTCGCGGATTACTACGCTGAGGAGGGGTGGAGCACGGACGCTGCCGCGCTCGCAACGATGGCCGCGTGTGGGGCGCAGCAAGGCGTGGTGTTGGAAGTTCTGCGCGCGGTTTATCTGCCTTGGCTGGAGGGGGCTGCCCGCCATTTGCAGTATCTCATCCAGAATAACGGGCGCAGCGTCGCGAAGCGCTCGGGACCGCCGGAAGCGACTCCGGGGAGAGTGATGCTTTTTGCCGACGGCCTGCGGCTGGATGTGGCGAAGCGGCTGGCAGAGCGACTGGCAGCCCGTCAGATGGCAGTGGTACAGGAATGGGAGTGGTCCACGATCCCATCTGTCACCGCGACGGCCAAACCTGCTGCATCACCGCTGGCCGGCGGTGTGCAAGGCGGAGAGGCAGGCGACGAATTTACCTCCCGCCTCACTGCCAGCGGACAACGGATGACGCAGGACCGCTTTCTTGCGGCGCTGGAGAAACTCGGCTGGCAATGCCTCGGCGCTGGAGAAACCGGTGACTCGAGCGGCTCGGCGTGGACGGAATGCGGAACGCTGGATAAACGCGGACACAATGAAGGCTGGAAACTGGCCAGGGCCGTGGAGACGGAAATCGAAGATATCGCCAGCCGCATCGAATCACTTTTGAACGCAGGATGGTCGGAAGTAATCGTGGTGACTGACCACGGGTGGCTTCTTCTTCCCGGCGGCTTACCAAAGGTAGAACTGAAATCGTTTCTCGCCGAAAACCGCTGGGGACGCTGTGCAGCACTGAAAGCCGATGCGCAGGCCGACGTGCCGACATTTCACTGGCACTGGAATCCCGCTGTGGCCATCGCGAGTCCGCCGGGAGTGGGATGCTTTCGAGCATCGATGGAGTATTCGCACGGCGGCGTGTCGCTTCAGGAGATGGTGACGCCGCGCCTTGTCGTTTCCTTTTCGGGAGGAAAACGGGGCAATGCGCAGATTCTGACTGTCAAATGGAGCGGCGCAAAGTGTCAGGTGACGATCGGCGGCGATTGCGAGGGATTGCGTCTCGATGTCCGCACCCGCCTTTCCGATCCGGAAACCTCTCTGCTGACGGAGCGAATGGCAAAGGAAGTAAGCAGCCAAGGCAAAGTGTCGGTCTTCCTCGAAGAGGATACGGACATCGGCAAGAAAGCAGAAATCGTTTTAATGGACGCAGCCGGGCAAGTCATCGCGTCGCAATCCACAACCGCCGGAGAATAATCAACAACCATGAGCCAGCTCGATCCCATCGATACCATCGCAACCAAAGCCTTTGAGGGCTACGTGGTGCGCAAAGACCTCGTCCGCAAATTCAAAGGGCAGTATCCGGTCCCGACCTACGTCGCGGAGTTTCTCCTCGGGCGCTACTGCGCATCGGTGGACGACGAGGAAATCGCCGAGGGGCTCCAAATCGTGGAGCGGCAACTGAGCGAAAAGACCATACGCGCGGGCGAGCATGAGCTTTTCAAAGCGCGGGCAAAGGAGAAGGGGCACGTAAAGCTCATCGACATCATCACGGCCCGACTTGATGCGGCGACGGATTCATTCCTCGCCACGTTGCCCAGCTTGCAGCTCAAGGACGTGCGAATCAGCCCGCAACTCGTCCACTCCAACGAGCGGATGCTGACCGGCGGATTCTACGCGGAGGTGGAACTGGCGTATGATCCGACGATTGCGCAGGAGAAGAACGGGCGTCCCTTCGGCATCGAAACGCTGCGGGAGATTCAACTATCCAAACGCGAAGTACTGCCGACGCTGTATAGGGGACGGGAGGCATTTGCGGCGGAGGAGTGGAAGGATTTCCTCATCCGAAGCGTGGGCATGGAGCCTTCCAAATTGACGCCCCGCGCCCGAGACATGGTGTTGCTACGCATGGTGCCGTTCATCGAACGGAACTATAACATGGTGGAGCTCGGGCCGCGCGGAACGGGAAAGAGTCATCTCTTTCAGCAAATCTCGCCTTACGCGCATCTCATCTCCGGCGGCAAGGCCACGGTGGCGCGGATGTTCGTGAACAACGCGAGCGGGCAACGCGGACTGGTCTGCCAATACGACGTGGTTTGCTTCGACGAAATATCGGGCGTCTCTTTCGACCAGAAGGACGGCGTGAACATCATGAAGGGCTACATGGAGTCCGGGGAGTTTAGCCGAGGCAAAGAGAGCATCCGTGCAGACGGCGGCGTGGTGCTCGTCGGGAACTTCGATGTGGATGTGCAGCATCAGCAACGCATCGGGCATCTCTTTGGGCCTCTCCCGCCTGAAATGCGGGACGACACGGCGTTCATGGACCGGATTCACGCGTATCTGCCGGGGTGGGATTTGCCGAAAGTGAGCCGGGAACTGCTGACGAATAACTTCGGGCTCGTGAGCGATTTCCTGTCCGAGTGCTGGAATCAACTGCGGCGGCAAAGCCGGCAAAGCGTGCTGCAAGGTCGTGTCCAATTGGGCGGCGCTCTCAGCGGGCGCGATACGACTGGCGTGATGAAAACTGTGAGTGGACTCATCAAACTGATGTCTCCCAACCCCGAAACCCCGGTGTCCGACGAAGTGCTGGAGTGGGCGGTGCGGCTCGCGCTCGAATGCCGGCGGCGTGTGAAGGAACAGCAAAAGCGCATCGGGTCCGCGGAATTTAGAAATACCCAATTCAGCTACTCCATTGGGGACGACGGAGTGGAGAAATTCGTATCGACGCCGGAGCTTTACAGCGAGGACAGCATCGGGACGGACCCATTGCCGCCGGGACAAGTGTGGGTCATCTCGCCGGGCGGCGGGGACGAGAATCCAGGACTTTACCGGGTGGACATTACCGAAGGACCGGGGAGCGGAGTGAAGATACTCAACCAACCCACGCCACCGGCCTTCAAGGAAAGCGTGCGATGCGCCGAGCAAAACCTTTACGTTCGCTCGAAGGAACTCGTCGGCGACCGCGACCCGCGAGCGCACGAATTTTCCGTCCAACTGCGGGCATTCGACAGCGCAAAGAGCGGCGCAGCGGTGGGCGTCGGTGCCCTACTCGGGCTGTGCTCATCGCTTCTGCAAAAGAACCTCAAAGGCGGACTCGCCGTGACCGGCGGGCTGAATCTCGGCGGCTCCATCGAAATGGTATTCAACCCGGTCGCAGTGGTCGAAATCGCAATTGAAAAAGGTGCAGCCAGCATCCTGATGCCCGTGAGCAGCCGTCGGCAATTGAACGACCTTCCCGACGACCTCGCAGCCAAAATCACCATCCTCTACTACCTCGACGCGCGAGACGCGCTGATCAAGGCGCTGGCGTTGTAATCGGCGTCGGCTCACGACCTCCACCTAGAACCTCACGAATGAATTTACAGGAAGACGACGCCAAGGATTCAGCCCGTTCGGTTCTGGATCAATTGTTGAGTGAGTCGAAGCTCTACAAGACCAGCACGGACTACATGGCGCTGCTCGACTTCGTGGTGAGGCTGCGAAATTTCGCGCCTTTCAATGCGATGCTTTTGCAAATTCAAAAGCCCGGCCTCACTTACGCCGCATCGGCGAGCGACTGGCGCATTCGATTCAATCGCACGATCATCGCGGATTCGAGGCCGCTCATCGTTCTTCGGCCGTTCGGCCCGGTTGCGCTGGTCTATGATGTGGCGGACACGGAAGGTGAGCCGTTGCCCGGGAATGTGTTTTCGTATCCCACGCAAGGCACGATGACCGGATCTCGGATGAAAGGCTTTCGTGCTGCAATCGAAGCAACAGGGATTCAGTGGGCTGACGTAGATGCCGGCGACGCCAATGCGGGGAAGATTCAGGTGATTTGGAGAGCCACCAAAAAGGAAGACAGAACGAAGTATCTGATTTCCATCAATAAGAATCACGCCGACCCCGTGCGTTTTGTAACCCTGCTGCATGAACTGGCGCATCTCTATTTGTCGCATCTCGGAGCGGATCCGGAACTACGGGTGCCTGAACGAGTCGTGATAGACCATAAGCGCCGCGAAATCGAGGCGGAGTCAGTGGCTTACCTCGTCGCTCGTCGAAATGGCGTGGAACCAAAGTCTCAGACATACCTGTCAGGTTTCGTGACACACAAGACGACGGTGGATGATTTGGACATTTACCAGATCATGCGAGCAGCAGGGCAGATCGAGGCGCTGCTGCGTCTCGGAACTCATGCGAAGCCGGAGAAGCCGGTGAAACCTGCCAAAGATTCGCAGGGAATCGCGCAAAAGGAGCTTTTCCTTTAGTGATTGGCGCTGACCTTGGGAGCGGAGTCTTTGCTCACAGGCCGGTTGCGAATTAAGCGAATTAAGCGAATTAGGGGGTTCGCGAGGGGCTTGTTTCGCTTAATTCGCCTATTTCGCACTTCGCCAGAGTTCCCGTGGAGCGCCGGGAGTTTGCTCGTTGCGGCGGGTGGCGAGTCCGGCGAGTTCGAGTTCGGTGAGTGCGGCATCCAGTCGCTCTGCGAGGAGGTGGCCTTTGAAGACTTCTTTGGTGATGGTGCTGCGCGGGAGTTCACCGGGTTTTATTGCCTCCAAGGCGGCGCGGATGGCGATGGCGGCGGCGCTGAATCCGCCGAAACAAATCTCGGCGGAACGGATGGCGTAGTTGCAGATGGCGAACGCGGCTTTCAAATGCACGAGCCGAATGACGGGCGAGGCGTCGAGCAATGCGTAGATGAGCGAGAGGCGGACGGCGTGGGCTTCCATGCGAGAGGTGACTTCGCCGACGATGCCGGGGCGCTCCACGCTGAGCCATAATGTGTATGCGGTGGCCCATGCTTCGGATGCTTCTGCGTCCCGTGTGAGTTCGGCGAGGCCGCGAGCGCGTTCGACGGCTTGCTGGAGCTTTTCAGCCTCGGCGGATAGTTGCTCTATGCGCAGAGTTCCGCCGTTTGGGAGCATTCGAGTGCGGGCTGCGAATATCCACAGGAAGCGGTTTGCGAAGCCATTCGAGAGGGCATCGCCGCGCAGCTTTTTCTTCAACTCATCGAGGGTGATGTGCCCGATGAGGGAGATGTGCGGCGCGGTGGCGCGTGTCGGGCAATTCTTCGCAAGAGTGCGGAGGTCTTTGCCATCCCACGCGCTGCGCAGGGTGGCGGTGAGTGTGTTTTCCATGCGAGCAGCGGCGGAGAGGGTGCCGCCGAGTTCTTCCTCGACGATGAGTAGTCGTTTGTCGCTCACGCCGGACAGGAGTTCGCCCTCCTTTTTCCCCGGCATCTCATCACGAACGGCGTGGATGATGCCCTCGCCACTCACGAGCCCGTGGGCATGGCAATCGCGGTGCCAGTCGGGGTCTGCGCGTTCGAGCAAGCTGGCGATCCGGTTGAACCCGGTGCCTTTCCGCGCTTTCGCGCTGCGCCCGACGATGGCGGCGAACTCATTGGCAAAGTGGGGCGTTTCTTCCACGCGGAAAAATGGCCCGCGCCCGACGCAATTCCCGAATGCGATGAGAAGCTGAACGAGCATGGCGGCAGGGTCCGCCTCGGTATGCGGCTCTATTTTCTGAATGATGGTGCCGGCGAGGCCGTGGAAGGCGGCGGCGTCCATCGTCAACCGGGGTTCTGCGGCACAGTCGGGAAGACAATCGTTTGGCGGCTTGCGATGGATACTTTCGGGTTGAAAAGGTGAGTTGTTCATTCTGCGTCTCCTTTGATTGGGAATCCGGCTTCGGTGAGCATTTCTGCGATGTGGTGGGGCTGGATGTGTCCCGCGCGGTAGAGGTCGTTCACGTCTTTGATGCCTTCGCGCGGTCGTGGGGCTCGGGCGAGCACGCGCATTCCTCGCCGTTCGAGCTGCTCGGCGAAGCATGGGCGGGCGTCGGTGGATGCGAACCAGCTTGCGCCGGTGGCGTCGGCGTCGCCGATGAGGATGGCGGCGCACGGGTGCCAGTGGCGATACCGACGGAGGAAGGAGTCTGTGCCGCCGCGCCCTTCGCTGCGGATGCCAACAATGGCGAGCCCTTTGGGGATGGTGAGCAGGCCGGTTTCGTCGATCCATTCCATGAGTACGATGAGGGTGAGCGCGTCCCATTCGCCAGCGCAGACGATGAGGCACTCGCAGCGTGTGCCGTAACCGGGGTGCTCGGGGTCGCGGCCCCAATGAGCGAGGACGAGCGGGGCGTGTGCGCCGTCAGTGGCACCGAGTTCTTTCATCGTGGGGGCGTATATCCACGAGAGAGGGCGGTCAGTTTGCCAGCGAGCACCGGAGCGAAAGCGGATGTGGAGCTGGACGGGGTGCCAGTGCCAAAAGCCTTCGCAGCTCGGCTCTGGGTGCATGATGCGGAAGAACGCGGCGGGCTGCACGGCGATGGCTTCCGGCCAAAGGTCGAACTCGGTGTAGCCGATGAACTGCCCGCTCGCGAGGCGCTGCACTGCCTGGATCGGCCAGCCTCGCCACCCAGCGATGGCGGCTTGTGCGGCGGGGTTTGCCATGAGGTTTCCGACTGCGGCGTGCCAGAGCGTTGCAGCGGGTTCTTTGAGCAAAGGCCACGGCTGGAGTGGATGCGCGAGGCGTGCTTCTGGGTCTGGGCGCGGCGGCTTCGGGACGGGCGGTGTAGCGGCGGCTGACGCTCCGGCGCTGAGGCCGTAAAGCGCGGCGATTTGCTCGATGGCGGTGGGAAAGTCGCACTCGTGGTGCGCCATCCACACTTTGATGCAGTCGCCCTGTCCGGCGTCACCGTTAAACGTGACGCAGAGCAGTTCGCCCTTGTGGGTGTCGAAGCAGCGCCCGCCCTTGCTCCCGACGCGCCAAGTGTTGCCGGTGCGCTTCACGGCATCGCCGTAAAGGCTGGCGAGAAATGGCAGCGGATCGTGCGCTACCGTGGATTTGATTTTTGTCAGATCGTGCATGGATTCTTCCTTGCCCTGAATCCCTTCTTTCCGTAGCCTGCCCGCGACTCTCACATCGCCGACAGCTCCGTTCCGAAAGGTTCGGGGCTGTTGTGTTATTGGGGTGTTTGCTCGAAACTGGCGATGTAGGCTCGGATGCTGTCCGTCGCGATAAGGCGGATGCCCGACTGCCGCCCTTTCCGGCGCAAACAGACGGAACGGAGCTTTCCCTCTTTGATCAGCTCGTAAGTGAGCGAGCGCGAAATCCTGAAGAGTTTCGTCACGTCGGAGACGCGCAGCCATTCCGCTCCCGGCTGAACGGGTGCAGTCGTATGATGCGCGACTGCGGACGCTTTTGGTTTTGTTTCTTCCATGCGCAATCGTTCGTCCAAGCGCGTCCATTTGAGAATCCCGCTATGACCTGCAAATGGGCAGTTTCAGCCGATGTAACGCTTTTTGCATTTCGGGGCCGAAACCATCAGAGAAACGGAATCGGGCGCGTAACGTTTTTTGCATGAAGTATTTTCGCCCTTTCCGAAAAACAGGTCGGAATTCAGCGGAAACACGCCGCCTTTTATGAATTTCCCTTGCCTCGGCCCTCCCTAAATCGCTGCTGGCGCTTGGCTGAACCAGTGCGCAGGTGGTCGGTTTTCATCTCCTTGAGGAATCCGACGTGGTGAGGAACGATGAACTCGCTTCCTCGGTGTTTCGCGACCTTCTCCAAAAGCGCGATGGAGTCACTGAGAGTTCCTCGAATGAACTGCTCCAGCTCACAGAACGACGGGCGAAAGCGCACCATCCAAACGAGATCGGCGTGGGCCAATTCCAAGAGAGCGGTATAGGCCATTAGAGAAGGAGTTCCACGGTTTGTAGTGGAGCAAAGCCGAAAGGCGAATTCCCCTGACGTACGCTGTCCCCCACGAATGATATTCTGCGCACGCAGCAATATTTTTTCGTAATCCTGCCAGTCGATTGTATGGCACGTCCAAGCCGAATCTTCCGCCATGTGCAGGCAGTGATTGCAAAGTTCGAGAGCCTGACTCTCAAACTCTGATTGAAGTTCCAATACCCGAACCAAAGGGCGCACTTCGACACTCTTGCACGCTCGAGTCACGATATTCGTTATTCTTTCGACTAATCGCAAAGACGGCCATTTTCGATCCACAGCCCGGAACCACGGGTCCGATACGTTTGCTCGCCGATTTGTGATGGAAAATGCGAGATTGCAGACGACAGCGTTCAGCGTTTCCACAGGAAGCCAGGGCTTTTCACTAGACCGTTGATGAGAGTAGCAAACATGGGGCTTGAAACTATTTTGTGGACAATTGACGCCAAAAATTCAAAGCTACGGCGTCA
>JAYTMG010000243.1:0-13418 GCA_043728745.1 Verrucomicrobiaceae bacterium | reverse complement strand
GGATCGATGCCGTTGGGCAATTGGTTGCTCGTGGCCCGCGCCGTCTGGATGCCATTGAACGTTTCGCTGTAGGTCGCGTTGGCCTCGCGTCCGACGGTGAAACTCACGCCTGCGCCGGGCAGCAAGTCGCCTTCGTAGCTCGCATCGATGAACATTTTCCCGGAAAATTCCCGGCCATCTTCCAGCCGGAGATAGCTGATTTTTCCGGCACTCATCACCACGCCGCCCGCGAGATCGAGACGGCCCGTGATGACCGGCACATTCTCCTCGGTGAGAAACTGATTGAAGATCGCTTCCGCGACTTTCGGCTCGAAGACCGACGAGACTTGCGTCGCAGCATTAAACGAAGGAACGCCTTGGTTGCTGGGGTTGCCGAAGCTCGCCTGCGTCTGCCAATTCCACGAACTGCCCTGCTGGTAATAAACGTACGCGCGGTGGTAAAACTCGCGGTTCAATCCGCCGAGAATCGCGCTGCTCCCCAAATCGGTAAACCCCAGCCCGCTGCTCGACATCCCGCCGAGGTGCGCAGTCGGCGAAATCAGCACCACGGACTTCCCGGACTTCCCGGACTTGGCCGCTTGTGTCGCAGCGACGACTCCGCCCGAGGTGCCGCCGTACACTACCACATCGTGATAAACCGGCGTTGCCGCAGCGGTGGCGAGGGTGCAGGCGAAAAGGAGCAGTCGTTTCATGGAAGAGTCTCGATGGTCAGCCGGAGGAAGTTTCTCCCGTCCGGCAGCAGCACGTTGCGATTGAAAGTTTGGAGGCCGAACCAGTCCGTGAGATTGGGGCTTCGCTGGACTTCGAGGGTGAAATTAACCGCGTCGATTCCTGTCTGCGGCAGGACCACACCGCCCTGCGTGAGGCCGAGAATCCCGCTCGCGTCGAACAGCTCAAAATAATCGGGATGGCTCTGAATCGCAGCGATGAGCGCCGCATTCGAGACTTGCGGGTCCAGCCCGAGGACCTGCTCCTGCACATCGGTCAGCCCGTCGCCGTCCGAATCACCGGGCGGCGCCGTATTCTGCGAGACTGCGGCGGCAACAATCAGCGCGTGAGCATTCGTCGTCGTCCCGCTCAACTCGGCGAGAATGTTGCTAATCGTGACGACCTGATTCGCGGTGTCCGAAGTAACCGTGAGCGTGTAAAGAAATGTCGGTTTCGGCGCTCCCGGAATAATCGTTTCACCTGGGCTGGAGTAACTCGCAGCACCGACCGCCGCGCTGAGTCGCGTTTTTGCGGTAGCACCCGCCGACGCAAAACCGCCGGCCCAAATCGAAATCTGGTAAGTGTTCACCGTCGGCAGAGTGACGGTGAAACTCGTGCCAATCGACGCCGCGCCCAGCGTCGAATTGAACACCGCTGTCGGATCGGTCTGAGTGCCGCTGGTGGGCGATGTGCCGTCGATAAAAGAAAAGTCCACCGGAGGCTTAGACGTGGAGTTGGTTCCCCGCACAGCAGTCCCGCCCACCGGCGACATCGCGCTGATCAAAGTGGCCGCCGCCTTCTCATTCGCCGGAGCAAGTGTGGCGACAGCCACCAAGTCGGCCTTGTGCCAATAAGCCCAGTCTGCGCTCCCCAGCACGGTGAGATCGTATGCAGCAGCGCTGTTTGCAATCTGCGCCGAGACCACACCCGAAATCTGCGCGGCAGAAAGTGTAGCAGTGACGAAGACGCCGCAGA
Organism: Verrucomicrobiaceae bacterium; assembly: GCA_043728745.1. Taxonomy (GTDB): domain Bacteria; phylum Verrucomicrobiota; class Verrucomicrobiia; order Chthoniobacterales; family Chthoniobacteraceae; genus SXWH01. The sequence continues at coordinate 11,735 of JAYTMG010000243.1, read as the reverse complement.
CAATGACGCGCAAAAATTCTCGGACGCTGAGGCTCATAGGATTTGAAACATTCGATTACTGCTCGCAGTGCAAAGAAGGCGCAGTACCGAGCGCCCCAAATTGCCCGGATTCAGGCAATACACAAGGCAGTTCCGGCGCGACGCCCGCCCGCGTTTTCGAAATGGCTCCAACCCACCCCAAATGCCGCGATTGCACATACGTTTCCGGGCGACGGCAGAAGGGGCGCGTAAAAAACGAAAGGATTCACGAGGAAAATAGAGACGGTGCCTTCGTGCGCCGTCGTCCTATTTCACGGACTTTGGGACCGCTCATTCAAGGCTCCCGAGCCTCACTGCGGCCCACCATTCATCCCTCCACCACCGCCCGCATCTTCTCCAAGCCGATGCGCGCAACCTCCCGCGGGTCGCGCGCCCACAAATCCTCGCGGAACAGCTCCAGCGAAAGATACCCGCGATACCCCGTCCCCCGCAGCAAGTCGCAATAGCGCCGCAGGTCAAACGTCCCGTCGCCCGGCATCACACGATCCCCGTCGCCCTGCTGCTCCCTCGGCACCGACGTCACGATGTCGTTGAAATGCGCCACTGCGATCTGTTCAGGACGCAACTTCGCGATGGACTCCACCGAGCCGCCGCCGCGGAAAATGTGAAACGGATCCAGCACCATCTCCCCGCCGCCGGCCAGCGCCAGCACCTCCAGCGCAGACTCGATAGTATTATATTGCTCCACAGAACCCTGGAACTCAAACACCGGCCGCACCCCAATTTCCTTACTCACCTCCAGCAACTCCGCGAAACGTCGCGCGCCCGTCGCCAAATCCGCACGGCCTCGCGGCGGCGAAAAAATAATCTGCGCCGTCCCCAGCGTTGTAGCTCGCGACATCCGCCGCTCCGCGTCATCTTTCACGCGGGGCCAATCCTCCTTCGCGCAGTCAAACCAACCGTCATAATAAATCACCGACGCCACCTCCATCCCCAGTCGGTCCACCGCTTTGTAAACGTCGAGATACCGCCCGCCCCCCGCCACGTGCGCATCCGCATCCGCGTACCACAGCTCCACCGCATCGTATCCCGCATCCGACGCGATCTGGATCTGCTCCATCAGCGGCGTTCCCCGAATCGTACTCATATTAAGACAATAGTGCAGTGCTTTCATGATACCACGTTCTGCGCAGCCCCCGCCAAAAAAGCCCGCACATTTTCCACCGTCGCATCCATCAGCCGCGCCCGCGCCGCCCGCGTCGCCCAAGCAATATGCGGCGTCACGATACAATTGCGCGCCGTCAGCAGCGGATTCTCCACCGCTGGCGGCTCCTGCGAAAGCACATCCAGCCCCGCCCCCGCGATGCGCCCCGCGTTTAGCGCCGCCGCCAGCGCCGCCTCATCCACCAGCGGACCCCGCGCCGTATTGATCAAAAAAGCCGACGCCTTCATCGAAGCCAGCCGCCCCGCATTCACCAGCTCCTTCGTCTCATCCGTCAGCGGACAATGCAGCGACACCACATCGCTCCGCGAAAAAATCTCATCCACCGTCGCATCCTCCACATACCCCGGCAACGCCCGCCGATTCGACTTCGTCGCAATCACCTTCATCCCAAACGCCGCCCCGATCTCCCCCACCGCCGACCCGATCGCCCCATACCCCATGATTCCCAAAGTCAGCCCATCCAGCTCCACCAGCGGACCATTCCAAAAACACCAATCTTTCGCCGACGCCCAGCCCTCCCCCCGAGCCGCATCCGAATGCGCCCCCACGCGCTGCGTCAGCTCCAGAAGCAGCGCAAACACATGCTGCGCCACCGACCGCGTCCCATAGCCCGGCACATTCGAGACCACCACCCCACGCGCCTTCGCCGCCGGGATGCTCACCACATTAAACCCCGTCGCCGTCACCCCGATAAACCGCAGCCCCGGCAGCGCCGCAATCTCCGCCTCACCCACCACCACCTTATTCGTAATCACCACATCCGCCCCCGCCGCCCGCGCCACCACATCCGACGGCGGAGTGCGATCATAAATCACACACTCCCCCAACTCCCGCAACGCATCCCAGCAAAGATCGCCAGGGTTCAAAGTATAGCCATCGAGCACGCAGATTTTCATAGCGAAAGGGCGTAGCTACTTGAATGCGGACGTGCAAGCCGTCGCTCCATCTCTGCAAACACCCACCGCAAGCCCAACGCGCCCCGAATTACCCCGATTTACGCCTTCTCATACACGTAAACTCGGGCGTGCATGGCGAGGCGGAGCTTCGGCCCGCGGAAGCCGCGCCGGAGCAACTCGGCGCTGAGGAATGCCATCATCCCGCCGTGGGAGACCACGAGCGTGTCAGCGGTGCCGGCCTCCAGTTCGTCGGCCACGAGCTGCACTCGCTTCATGAACTCGTCGCGCAAGGCCCGCTGCGAGCGATGACCGGTCATCCACGACAGCCGGAAAATGAAATACCAGACCAACACCGGAAGGCACAGGGCGCCGGTGCGAAACTCCGCAAACTCGGCCTCGCGCAGCAAGTCGGTTTGCGCGACGGGGCCGGGAAATATGGCGTTTGCAGTCAGCGCGGCGCGTCTCACGGTGCTGGCGATGCAGCGCGACCATGCGACGCCGCCCAAGTCCGGCTCGATGTGTCGCACGCCCGCGAGTTCGTAATGCTGCCGCCACGCGTGAAGTTGCGCCGCGGTCTTCCACCCGGAAGGCATGGATTGCTCTACGGGGAAATGCCGAATCAGGCCGACCTTCACGGCAGAAAATGCTGCGTTTCAGCGCGTGGACAGTCCAAGTCCCCTCGCCCGCTCACTGGGGAAATTGCGTCTGTTTTGCTGCACATGGTTTTCACGGCGCGATGAAAACACTTTCGGAGTGATGACGCCAGACGCTTCGCTGGACCTCGTTTGGCAAACGCGATCTCGCGGATGCCAGCGAGGGAGAAGCTGGAGGCCTCCACGATTGCGTGAGCCTCTACTTCCGCTGACTTTCCGGGACTCTTCAGCTACGCGAGTAGTTCGGCGATGATTCCGCTCTGGTCGATGTCCCGCAGGGTGTTGTCCGGCACGCCGAATTTTTCGCGCGGCTTTCCCGCAGCTTGCAGCAGCGTGAGGTAAAGATTGGCAAGCGTGCGGTGCTTTTTCTGGCCGTAGCCGGGGAGTTGCACGTAGCGGCCACCGGGGCGGAGTGTGCCGCCTGTTCCGCCGACGAGCACGACAGGCCAAATGCGCAGGCTCGGGTGATGGGCTTCGCCCGAATCGCTCAGATAGACGATGAGCGTGCGGTCGAGCATGGTGCCGTCGCCCTCGCGGATAGCCGCAAGTTTTGATGCGAGTGCCGCGATGAGCTCGACGTGATACCGTCGCACTTTGCCATGGATCTCGTCGGTGGTCAGGCCGTCTACGCGCTCGCCATGGCCGACGCCGTGGCCGTTGATGGGGATGCCGAGGTCGGGCCATGCGAGGTAGTTTTGATAACCGCCTCCGCTGGCGATGGTGACGCTGTTTGTGAGGCCGGAGATGAGCGAGGCGGCGGCGATGTCGAAGTGCGCCTTCAGCCGGTTCACCTCGCTGGGCTTGGCGAATTCCTCGTCGAGCTTCGGCACGCTGGCGGCGAGTTTCGGTTTGATGCTCTCGATGACGCCCTGCCGCACATGCAGTGTTTCCAGCGCCGCGAGATGCTCGTCGAGCTTTGCGCGGTCGTCGCCGCTGACGGCCTCACGCACACGGCGGACATCCTTCGCGATGAAATCGAGAATCTTTGTCCGGTGCTCGAAAGCGGCCCGTTCAGACCCTCCGAGCACGCTGGCGAAGAGGGTGCGGAACGCCTGCTCGGGCACGCATTGCAGCGGCTGCACTTTCCCCGGCGCTGAGCAGGAAAGGAGGTAGTTCATCGTCTGGTCTTTTTTGTCGAGCAGGCCGAGCCCGACGTGGCGGACGATGGCGGGATGCGCGTCGCCGAGGGCGCAATCGATCGTCTGCGCAATGGGACCGACGCTTCCGGGATAACAGCCGAGCGCGCCGTGATTCGTCGAGTGCCCGCCGGTGCCGCCCTCGGACGAGCAGCCGGAAAGCCCTTGCAGCAGCGTGACGCGGTCGCGCAACGCCGCGAGCGGGGAAATGGGCGCGGGCAGTTCGCGTCCCGCGAGCGGAACTTCGATGGTCGAGTCGTTTTTGAATGGCTCGTCGTTCTTCCGCAGCTCAAGGCCGGAGGGGATGATGTGGTTCGGATTGATGCCGTTGCTTTGCAGCACAAAAACGAATCGCTGTGGCAACACACTGCCGCTGGATTTCGCAAGGAGGCTGGAAACGAGCGGCCCGAGCAGCGATGCACCGGCTCCCAATGTGATGCCCTTGAGCGCCGTGCGACGGGTGATGAAGGCAGGATAATTCATGGCTGTTTTGCAGGTTTACTATTGGCGGTTTTGACGCGGGCAAGAAAGGAATCGCTCGTGAGTAGCGAGGCGAGCAGCGTCTTGAGGCTGCCGCCGCTTTCCAAATATGCCCGGTCCGCAGCTTGCAATGTGGCGGCGTCGGCGAGCGTCTCGTTTCTTCCGAGAAAATACCGAAAGACGTGGCGAATCCACACCTGCCGGGCGCGGTCGCTGTTCGCGATGCGCGTGATCATTTCATACGGGTCCTTCACGGGGCCATCGAGCTTCGGGTCGCCAGTGCCGGTGATGGCTCCGGTAGTATCGAGCGGCACGGGGCGGAACATGTCACCGAGCGGCTTGCCTTTGTAATCCTTGTTCTTCGCCGTGGCCTCGGGGTCGAGCACGAGGTCGGTGGCCATGAGGCGTCCGTAGTGGTCGAACTGCTCAAACGGAAGTCCCAGCGAATCCATGTGCTGATGGCAGCGCCAGCACGCATCCGCTTTGGTGGCCGCGGCCACGCGGTCACGCAGCGTACGCGTTTTGTCCTGCGAGATTACGGCGGCGACACCGATGGGCAAATCCGGCACCGTGCCGCCAAGCAGTCGCTCGCGGATGAAACGCCCGCGCCGCACGATGTCATTGTTGAAATTCTCGCTCCAACCCATCAGCCAGCTCGGCTGTAAAAGCAGCCCTATGCGCGTGCGCGGCGCCTGCGTCACTGGCTGCTCTGCGGTCCATTCGGCTAGGCCGTAAAGCGACTCGGGCACCGCCTTGCCACGCTGATTATGTGCATTCGGAATCAAGGCGCGGCGATACTCATCCTGCTTCGTTTCCTTGTTCCGCTCGGACTTCACATTCGCAAATGCCAGCGGCGTGAGCAGCATCTGGCGGAAGATGTCCTTGTCCTGTTCGAGCAGGAAACTTATGAGCCGCTCGGTGTCCTTTACGTGCTGCTCCGGGCGATGCCAGAGGTCCTTCGGCTCATCTTTGAAAACCTCGTTCGCATTGTCATATTCCAGATACTCGCGGAAGAATCCCGGCAGACGCGGTTTCGCTATTTTCGGGTCGTCGAGAATGCGACGCACCTCCGCCGCGACCTGCTCGCGAGTTGCGAGCCTGCCTTCCTCGGCGGCGCGGAAAAGTTGCTCATCCTTCCCGTGCAACAGCGTCGCACCGATAGCCCGCGCGGCTTCCATCGGCGCGAGACGACCCTCGGAGCCGCCGAGTTCGCTGCGGAAAATAACGTCCGTTTGCAACAGCACCGCCACCAGCATCGCCTTCAACGCGCCAGGCCGATCACCGCCCGCGGCGCAGTCATCGTAAAGCGCGAGGAAACGCGCCACCTCGTCCACCGCTGCCCTGCGCCCGATTGCGAGTGCGAACTGCTTCTGCACCGCCTTCTCAACCCGCTCCGGCGCGGGCGTGAGAGCCGGGTCCATCAGCTCCGTGAACTCGCGCACCGTGTCGTTGCGCGGCTGCACTTTGCCGTTCTCGATTTTGTGCGCAGTCTGGTTTTCTACGATGATGGTCGCGTTGCGGAGCAGGATTTCCATCGTGGGTTCATCCATGCGTGAAAGGCTGGCGAAGTCCTTTAGCCCGCGTTCCGCTCCGCTCGAAAACGGCGCGACAATTCCCTTCACCCCATCCGCCTTCATATCACGCAGCATCCGACCATAACTGCCACCGCTGATGCGCCAAAGCCTTGCCTCCGGTGCCGCCGCCTGCGCAGCCGACTCCGGCGCAAAGAGCAACGAGTGCGGCACGAGATTCCCGAGATTGGGCCGCCGCTGGGCGTGCGCGCCGAGCTGTCCGACCACCCATTTCTCCAGCACCTTCCGGTCGGCTGCGGATGGCTGCTTCGCATCTTCCGGCGGCATCTCGCCGCTCCGCACCTGTTCCAACAGCAACGTCCAGCGCGTGCCTTCCATCGTGATGTCGCCGCGCAAATCATCCAGCCGCACATTACCCTTCTGTTTCTCCGTGCCGTGGCACTTCAAGCAGTAGTCAGCGAGGAATTTTTGCACCGCTGCGGGCTCCGCAAGCGTGACAGCGTGCGCAGTAATTTGGGACGCCAGCGCGCATAAAAAAAGATGCAGGAGAAATCGAAAGCTCATTTCTATCTGGCTTTTACCAAACTCGTTTTCCAACCGTCCACAGTCAGTTCTCCATTCACTCCGCATTCAAATTTCAGCGGCTGCTCCAAGCCCGCAGGCTTGCCAGTCTGCGCGTTCGTGTAGCGGGTCGTGTCGGGGACGTTGGTGAGCTTATTGTTTTCCACGGTCGCTCCGCCGCTCGCGTCGTTGCGGAAGAGCGGGCGCGGCGTGTCGATGCACTCGATGATATTGCTGGTAAAACTGAACGTCGCAAAGTCGCTCTTGTCGTTAAATCCGAAGAGCCCATCCGTGCGCGGAGTCTTCGTTGTGCGGGCGATGATGTGGTTGTTCCGCACTTCGAGATTCGCGTACGGCTCATTCATCCAAATGACGCCGCGACCGGGATTGCTCACGAGATTGTTGTGAAATTTCGCCGGGCCTTTTGCTGCGACATTTCCAAAAGCTGAGATGAGATTGCTGCCGTCTTTGGCTGCGTCGAAGTCGAAAAGATTGTGGTCGATTTCCACTCCGTTGCGGACGAACTCGATGGAGTAGCCGTCTTTGAAATAGTTGTGATGAATGTGAAACGTGCGCCCGCTTTTCGGCACCGGGCCGCCCGCATACTTCGGAATCGAAACTGCCGCGTGCAGGATGTTGTGATCGATTTCCACATCTTGATCTCCCTCAAATGGCAGCTCGATCGAGAAGCCCACTTCGATCGTGTTGTGATGGATTCGGACTCGTCGCGCCTCCCGTCCTTTGATGCCGTAGTAGTGCTCGTGCGGCAGCGTCCTCCCGTCGAGAAAACGATTGTTCCAGATTTCCGTATCGCTCATCCACACAGCGAAAATCCCGCCGCCCGTATTACCGCCTTTTAGTCCGAGCTTCCCTTTTTCCCATCGCAGCCCGGCCTTCACGAAGGTGCAATCGTGAATCTTCGCGCCCTTCATGATGTAAGTGCGGATTCCGCAATACATGAACTCCTCGATGCGCAAATCGTGGAAGTGCAGCCCTTCATTCGCCCAGCCAAAAATCGCCCCGTGCATCGCCGGTCCGGTGAGCGTGAGCTGCGACACAGCGATGTTCTTCGCGTCATCCGCGCAACGGACGAGATAGCCCGAGCGGTCGAATTTCGGAGCATCGGTTTCCGAGTCCGGCAGCGTGGCGGGATTCGCCGTCCAAGACTCCGCGTTCGTGATGATCGTCTTCCCGATACCCGCGCCCTTCAGCGCGATTCCCCCTTTCAAATCGAGCGGCTGTGTGAGTTTGAAAGTGCCCTCGGCGAGTTCAACGACCGCACCGCTCTTCGCCTCCGCAACCGCCGCCACAAGCGCTTCCACGGATGAAACACGCTGCGCCGTCGCGGTGTGGACGAGGGTGAGAAACAGACCTGTGATGATTGAAAAGAGAAGCGATGTTTGTTGCATGAATACTGAGTCAATGAAGCCGTCGCCACGCACTCTATTAGAAACCCGACGCCCGCCGCTACCTCGCAGTGCCAAAATAATGGCACCTTTCGATTGACTCACCGCCGAGCAGTATGCCAAGATTTTGGCATGGCTGAAAAATCACAACACCACTCCAGGCGCGAGCGACAGATCATGGACGCCGTTTTCACAAAAGGCGAAGCGACTGCGGCGGATGTCCACGCTGCCGTTCCCGACGCCCCAAGCTACACCGCGATTCGGACGATGCTGCGCATTCTCGTCGATAAAGGATGCCTCAAAATCCGGCAGGACGGACCGCGCTACGTTTATTCGCCGACGGAACGGCGCGCGACCGCAGGACGCTCCGAAATCCGCCGACTCGTAGATACGTTTTTCGGCGGCTCGATTGCCAGTGCGACTGCGGCATTCGTCGAGGCCAGCAGCGCAAAACTGAGCGATGACGAAATCGCCCAATTAGAAACCATCATCAAACAAGCCCGCAAAAAATGAACACCTTCATCCTGGACCAAATCCTCAAAACTTCCGCGCTGCTTCTCGTGGCGGCGGCGCTCGTCCCGATCATTGCCCGGCGTTCCGCAGCGCGGGCGCGTCTTGTTTGGGCATCCACGTTTGTTGCGTTGCTGATGCTGCCATTCACAGTGCTGGTTTCGCCGCGTTGGGAATACAGGAATCAAACGCGGCCGCCCGTTCATATTGATCCATTCGTCGAGCCAAACATCGTCCGCGTCGAAGTGCCGGATTCTGCGGCACCCGAGATTACTGCTATTCCGGCTACACCGCCCGTCAGCACCAAAAGCGTGAGGCCCTGGATGTGGCCGAGCGTTTGGACGTGCTTTTTCTGGGGCTGGGTTGCTGGGGCTGCGCTCTTGCTGCTCCGGCGGATGGGTGCGGCATTTCGGCTCTCGTATTTTCAGCGTCGGCTCGCGCGTGTTGATTCCCCGCATGTGCTCGCGATGACTCGCGAAATTCTCGGCCAACGTGCGGGCATCCTTCGCGTGTCGGACGAGATTTCTGTCCCGCTGACTTGGGGTGCCTGGAATCCCGTCATCGTCCTCCCGAGCGACGCCGCTGAATGGCCCGAGTCCCGGCTTCGCGCGGCGCTGCTGCATGAATGGGCGCATGTGCGCGGGGCAGACTGCGGACTGCGTTTGATCGCGAGCATCGGCTGTGCGCTGCACTGGCCAAAGCCGCTCGTCTGGCTGTCCGCTCGCTCGCTGCGGGCCGCGCAGGAGCAAGCGTGCGATGACTTCGCGCTGGCGGCTGGAGTGGAGCCGCAGGACTACGCACGCCAGCTTGTCGCCGCTGCCCGTGCGATCCGGCAATGTCCGACTGGAGCGCTCGCGATGGCGCAACCCTCGACGCTCGGCATCAGGGTCCGCGCGGTCTGCGACCCGGATCGCGACCGACGCGCCGCTGGCTGGCGAGCGCGGATGTTCGTGGTTTCAGCGATGTGCACGGTCGTCGCTGCATCGACACTCGCTGCGCCGGGAGGGGATAAAGCAGCGCTGCCGCCGATCGAACCGAGCCCTGGATCGCAAGTTACCATCAGCTCGCATTTCATCGAAGTCTCGCCGGAGCAAATGCGCGGTCTGTTTCCAAACATGAAGGCTCCCGGTCTGCTCGGAGTCGTTCCCGATGCGGAAGCTGCAGGCCTGCTCGAACGCATCAAGGCATTGGGCGACCAAACGGCTGTGGCAAAAAAGGCGACCGAGCCCGAGATGTGGGAACTCTTCGACCCAAAATCAGGAAGGGCAGACTTCCTCACATCGCCTCGCGTCACCACGAAGGCCGGCCAACAGGCGATCATCGAGATCATTCGGGAAGTGCGTTACGAGGTCGAGGACCGCACATTTGAGTTCACAAACCGAGGAGTAACGCTTCAAGTCGAGCCACAAGGTTTCACCGATTTCACGATGCTCGATATCGGCTGCTCGCTCGTCGAACTGAAGCCCGAACCGGCAGGGCAAAAAATCACCCGCGACTCGTTTTATCGCGTCGGGTGGAAAGACCCAAAACTTCAACTCCCACGGAGGCAAACACTGATTGTCGGCGGCTGGGACACGATCCGCAAAGGCAGACAACTGCTGGTGTTCGTACATGCTTCTTCGCAAGTTTCGACACTCAGCGACATCGCCCAGAATACCCAAGTTCCCGCGCTCACATTTACAAACATGCCGATCAGCGAGGTCGCCAGAAAGCTCGCTGAATACGTTCCCGCTCGCCCACCTGCCTCGAACAACTTCGTCGAACCGGCGAACCGAGAGGCAATCTTCGCATTGCTGGGCGTGAAGACGGTTTTCACGACAGTCGAACGAAACCCGATTTCGTTTCAGCCGGAAGCGGGTCAACCGGAGCCGCGTGTCACTTTAAAGCTGCCAGCGGGTTCGCTCGCCGATGCACTCCGCCGTGTCGCGCAAAACGCAGCTTTATCCATCTTCGCGGGGGAGCCTGATGGCCGTTTCGTATTCGCGGCACCGCCTCCTTCGGACATCTCAGAACGAGCTGCACTCATCGTATTGCCGGGCATCAGAACGAAAGGACGGAGCCTGCAAACCGTGGTCACTGAGATTTGCGACGAGGGAATACTTCAGGATGTATTCCGATTTCGCGCTCCAGTATGGCTCGGCAACTTGCCTCCGCTGGTGAAAGCAATGCCCGTTGTCATTGAGGCAAAAAACATCACGCTCCGCGATGCCCTCTACCTCGCAGCGAAAGCAGCCGGAGCGGAACTCAGCGTGGACGAAACATCCTTTCACATCCACCCGCCCGGCAAGGCACCGCAAGGAACCGCGCTCGTATCCGGCGCTCCCGGCGCGGTCGCTCGTGGGGCCACGGACGCAGAGGTTGCGAATGTCGGCGTGTCGCTCCAAGTGCAATCGGCTGAATTAACCGTAGAGCAATTTATGAAGATTCCCGAGCTGAAGATCGCATCGAGAATGCTCGGCCTGGAACCCGCTCCGAATGCTCCCGCCAACGCTCCGACAGCGGGCGGTCCGATAAGTATCGTTGGCGAGGGCAAGGCATACCTTGCCGGACTAAAAACGGCGGGCATCCCGATTGTATCACCCGCCGCATTCAAAGCACTGGAGGGCAAACAGACGACGATTCGCGTCAGAAAACTCATCCGTCCAGACGGAATCACGGAGTTCACGGACGTGCATATCACGCCGCAGATCGGTCCCGATGGAATGGCAATCGACCTGAATATCGGTCCCGTTTCCGGAGAGGAAAAAGACGGCCAGCCCGTGAAAGCCACTCGGCGAATCACGACAAATATCACTGTCTTTTCCGGAGCCTCGATCGTCACCGTCCATCGGCTCGATCCGGCGAGTGGAAAAATCACCGTGCTCATTATCACGCCGTCGCTTCCGTGAGCGCGGATGCTGTTAGCCTTGCGCTGCACAGGGAGCACGCTCCCGAGCGTCGGGGCGCGAAAGTAGTCCACGACTTTAGTCGGCGCGACGCCGTTGAGCGTGTGCGGACAGGAAATCCAAACGACGTCTCCCTGCGAAGCTGTCCCTGCCTCTGTTTGTCACGGTTTGCCCGACTAAAGTCGTTGACTACTTTCGTCGCCCGCCGCTCGCAGACTGTTCGTCTGGCTGGCCTAATCACTTACGTGAGCGTATCGGCGAGCCAACGCGAATTCGTCTCGTAGCGCCGACGCTACTTCCGCCTTTCGTCGGAATCTCTGTCAACGAAGACCAGCTTCTCACTTGTTCTACTTTTGAGCACGGCGATCCTCGCCGGGTGTGATTAATTCTACTTTGTTAGTCGCTCATTTTGGCCCGCGAAAAGACGCGAAAAGACGCGAAAGGATTTCCCATTTCGCGCTTTTTTGCGTTT
>JAYTMG010000242.1:0-1115 GCA_043728745.1 Verrucomicrobiaceae bacterium | reverse complement strand
CACGGACATCCGCACAATCCGGGGCATGGGAATCCGATTGCGATTTCGCCGGACGGCAAGGTGTCGATGGAGTTCGTCGAGTGTCTGGCTTCGTGCGGCTCGGCACCGGTCGCGATGGTGAATGACAATTTTAAGGAGAATATCTCGCTGGAGAAAGCGGCGGATCTTCTCGGGGTAACGAAGAGCGATGCGACACTGCCGAAAGTGCTGCCGCCGCATCCACGGGAAAAGCGGGTCGTTTTTAAGAACATCGACGTCGCGGGCTATACGCCGGACATCGAGTGTTACTTGAAGAACGGCGGGTACGCGGAGCTGAAAAAGGCGCTCTCGATGAAGCCCGAGGAGATTGTGAACGAGGTGAAGGCGTCGGGCCTTCGCGGTCGCGGCGGTGCGGGATTTCCGTGCGGCGTGAAGTGGGGATTCATCAAGCGCGGTGGGCCGAAGCCGACGTATCTGATTTGCAATGCGGACGAGTCGGAGCCGGGGACGTTTAAGGACCGATACATCATTCACCAAGACCCGCATCAATTGCTGGAAGGGATGATCATCTCATGCTTCGCGGTCGGCGCAAACCTCGCATACATCTACATCCGCGGGGAGTTCCCAGAAGGTGCGCAGATTTTGGAAAAGGCGCTGGCGGAAGCCCGGAAGCGTGGATTCCTCGGGAAGAGTGTTCTCGGGACCGGCTTCGATTGCGAGATTTACGTCCACCGTGGCGCTGGAGCCTACATTTGCGGTGAGGAAACGGGGCTCATCGAATCGCTCGAAGGCAAACGCGCTTATCCGCGCATCAAGCCGCCGTATTTCCCTGCGGTGCTCGGGCTGTACCAGTGCCCGACGATCGTGAACAATGTCGAGACGCTCTGCGACGTGAAGCACATCATCGCAATGGGCGGCGCAGGCTACGCGAAAATGGGCAAGCCGAACAACACCGGCACCCGCATTTTGTGTGTATCGGGCGACGTGAAAAAGCCCGGTTACTACGAAGTGGAAGTCGGCTCCATCACGCTCGGCGAGCTCATCAATGAAGTGTGCGGCGGCATGAAGGATGGGCGCAAATTGAAGGCGGTCATTCCCGGCGGATCTTCGGCGAAAGTGCTGCGGGCAGGCGAGCG
>JAYTMG010000241.1:0-2599 GCA_043728745.1 Verrucomicrobiaceae bacterium | reverse complement strand
GGAGTCCGAGCGACGCACACGATGCGGAAGACGACTGCACCCCCAACGCCCCCCGATCCGTCGGTCTCGGCGTCGAAGAAGGTGGGGCTGAGTGCCAAGGCGAAGCAGCCTCGGAAATCAGCGGAGACGACGCGCGCCCTTGACACTCGCTCTCATAGAACGATGGTTGCTGTTGACAGCCGCGTTAGGGAAGCGGTGGCGGGCCACCGCTTTGTGGGCGCTGAAGGCGCGCGGTGGCCCGCCACCGCTTCTTATTTGATCGGCTGCAACAGAACCAAACGTTAGACCGCATCAAACAGCATCGCGTCACTCGGAGCTCCGCTTTGCCCCGGAGGACAGTTGCTGGAGCACGGAACTACCGCAGAATTAACCGCTCGCTAGATACAAGTCCGAACTCGGAGTATCGTTTTGGAGACTCATCAACAAGTGACAGATCCTTGGGTACCTGTGACGTGCGACAGTTGCGCGCACGTGTCCGGGCCATTCTACCACGGCACACGAGCATTGCTGACGGTCGGTGACCTCTTAAACGCGGGCCACCCAACACACTTCGAGTCCGGCCGCGCCTTGAAGCACGTGTATTTCGCGGCGCTCTTGGAGCCCGCAATTTGGGGAGCGGAGCTAGCGATCGCGCTGTCGGGGGCTGTGCGTCGCGGGCAGATTTACATCGTGGAGCCCACGGGACCTTTCGAGGACGATCCGAACCTGACGAACAAGCGGTTCCCAGGGAATCCGACCCGCTCGTATCGCTCACGCGACCCACTCCGGATTGTTGGCGTCGTCGAGGAGTGGCAGGGCCATTCGGCTGACGTACTCCAAGGGATGCTGGATTCTCTCGAAAGCCTCAAGCGTCGCGGACTGTCTGTGATCGAGGAATAGGCCCCGGGCGGTCTAACAATGGGTTGCAGTTGACAGCCGAGCTATGGTGTGCTCGCTTCGCTCGCGCAATTTGATTCGGCTGCAACTGAACCCCGGCGTTATGCACACTTGGAGGGCACTTGCGTCGTATCCGAATCGTTCTCGTGCTCGTGGCCCTCGTTGTCGGCTGTGGCACCGTCACGTCGCTTGAACCGCTCTCAGATTCGTCAGACCTCGTATTCGAACCCGCGCTCCTGGGCGCTTGGACCGATGACAGCGCTGAGACGCAGTTCATCGTCACCCCCGCCGAGGCGAATCGGTATCTAATCGCCATGGCGGATGCCGAGGGCAAGACGGGACGTTTTGTTGGAGCGCTTACGCGATTGAATGGCCGCCTGGTTCTCGACATCACTCCGGAACCACTCGCGGTCCACGTATCCGATCTCTATCGCGATCTCTTGCGCCCCCTCCACACGTTCTTGTTTCTCGATATCGTCGGCGAGCAGCTACGCGTCAGCATTCCGCACCCTGACTCCGTGCGCAGTCAGCTTCGACTTGCCCCGAACCTGATTGCGCACACGAACGCACGCGACAAGCTCCTTCTGACGGCGAGCACGCGCGATTTGCGTGCATACTTGAGCGCATTCGCACTGCGGCCCGGTGTAATCGATACGGTCGGCTACTGGCGGCGACCGCGATGAGTCGCAGTGCGCAGGTGCATAACGACGCTTGGTGACTGACAGCCGTGCGTCGGCAGCGAGGGGGCGGCCACCGCTCCAGTTTATGAAAGTCTGCGGTGGCCGCCCCCTCGCATTGTATTGGAACGGCTGCAGCACAAGCCAACGTTATGCGCTCACAAGGCATCTGAGAACGACTGGCGCTCTGTATATGTGTCGCATATACTTTCTGCATGCTCGACGTCCCCGCGCTGCTCGCCTCGATTGAAGGCTTTGACTGGGACGCCGGTAACACGGCGAAGAACGTGCTTGGGCACGACGTCTCCCAAGGCGAGGCCGAAGAGCTGTTCTTCATCGCGCCGATCGTCCTCCTCGAAGACGAGAAGCATTCAGCAGCGGAACGACGGTTCCTCATCTTCGGCCCCACCAGCCGGGGTCGGCTGCTCACCGCGGCGTTCACCGTTCGCCGTCACCAGATCCGCATCATCTCCGTTCGCGACATGAGTCGCCAGGAGCGTCGCCGCTATGTCCAAGCCCGCTAAGAAGCTCAAGCCGATCCCCAAGTTCCGCTCGCACGAGGAAGCGGGCGAGTTCTGGATGGCACACGACACGACCGAGTACCTCGACTGGAGCAAAGCGCAGCCGGCCCGCTTTCCGAAGCTCAGGCCGTCGACCGCGACGATCTCGCTGCGCCTGCCGCAGGCGATGCTTGAGGAGTTGCGCGTGCTCGCGAATGCGCGTGACGTCCCGTACCAGAGTCTGCTCAAGGTGTATCTCGCCGAGCGCATCGCGGCGGAGCGCCGTCCTGCGACTCGGCGTCGGCGCGCGAGCGCATAACGGAGGTTGGTGCAGACGGCCGCGGTAGTGATGCAGGTGGGCGGACAATTTTCCAGGACAACCAACGATGGGAAGCGTGACCGATACTGAACGTTTCCTCGCCACGAATCGTGCGGGCTGGAATCACCTGGCACCCAGATTCCACGGCGGCACGGCGCTACCCAAGTACGGTCCGCTGGCTCCAACTGAGGACGCCTTGGGGCTTCTGGACGCGAGGCGAGACCTGC
>JAYTMG010000240.1:0-15722 GCA_043728745.1 Verrucomicrobiaceae bacterium | reverse complement strand
TCACGCCCGACAAGCTTGTCGAAATCTCGCGTGGTGTGCTCACCGTGCATCGCGATTTCGGCGACCGCACCGACCGTAAACACGCACGTCTCAAATACGTGCTGGAGGAAAAAGGAGTGGAGTGGTTCCGCGCTGAACTCGAACAGCGCGTCGGCTTCAAGCTCGAACCCGCAAAGCCCGTCGAATTCAAGACGCAGCGCGATCTTTTCGGCTGGCACACGCAGGCCGATGGATGTCTTTTCCTCGGACTCTTCGTTCTCGCCGGTCGTATTAAAGATGAAGGATCATGCCGCCAGAAATCCGGCATTCGCGCAGTCGTGGATCGGTTCAAGCCGGAAGTGCGTCTCACCCCGCAACAAAACATCATCCTTGCAAACATCCCTGCGGATCAAAAAGACGCGGTCACCGCGTTGCTCGCCGAGCATGGAGTGCCCGTGGAGAATCAAGCGACCGTCATTCGCCGTGCCAGCATGGCCTGTCCGTCGATGCCCACCTGCGGCCTCGGCCTCGCGGAGAGCGAGCGCTATTTGCCCGGACTCATCGACCGCATCGAAGCGACGCTCACCGAAGTCGGATTGAAAGACGAAGAAGTCATCATCCGCATGACCGGATGCCCGAACGGCTGCGCGCGACCATACGCCGCAGAGATCGGATTCGTCGGCAAAGGACCGGGCCGTTACCAAGTCTGGATCGGAGGCAACGAAGCAAGCACCCGACTCAACCGCATCTACAAGGAAACCGTGAAGGACACCGAAATGGACGCCGAGCTGCGCACGCTGTTCACCCGCTGGAAAGCCGAGCGAATCGGCAGCGAACGTTTCGGCGACTGGTCCGCCCGCGCCGTCTGGCCGGAGATCGAAGCAGCCGCAGCGGCGGTGCCCGTAGCAGCATAGCCGTTGCCGTTCGACGGATTGACATCGCCGCTGAACATCAGCGAAAAGGTGCCGTCATGTCGCTTCATCATCGCAATCGATCACCACAGCACTGGCGGGATTTCCGCGACAGCGGGCTCCTGACTGAGCGGCACATCCAAATGGCCATCGGCCTCGAACTGCGCCCCGATGCTCTCATCGACGTCCACAAGAAAGCGCCGGACGGCAAAGGACTACTCCTGCTCGAATGGCTGGAGGATCGCTACTTCGCCAAGTTCGGCACCTACGCACCGGTGGACGATGACGCCACTCCCGCAGCGCAGAGTGAGCACCCTGCAAAACATAGCCTTGCGCCCGATCCTTTCGAGATCGTCGATGCCCTGCTCGGAGATGATGAAGACGAAAGCGCGCTCGAAAATGTCGGCGAGCACATCCGCGAAGCGGAAGAAAACGCGCCCGTAAGCCACGGCGAGATCGCCGAAGGAGATCGCGAGCAACTCAAGCGACATGAGGGTTTCCGCAAAGCAGCCCGCGCACTTTCCCAGCGTCTGCAAACGCTGCCCGAGGTGCAAAAAGTCGTCCTCTTTGGCTCTGTCGCCCTGCCGCTCTGGAAAGAAGTCCCACGCTTTTCGCGTCTGCGAAACAAGCGCATCAAAATTTACCACGAGTGCGGGAATATCGACATCGCCGTCTGGCTCACCACGCCGGAGCGCGCACCCGACATCCGCAAACTCGTGAGTTCCACGGTCAACGACCTCAACGCCCTCGGCACCAACCTTTCCATTGCGCATCACGTATTTTCCGTCCATCTCGTGGACACCGCGACAACCCGCTATCACGGCATGGTTTGCCACTTCGGGCAGTGCCCGAAAGGGAAGCGCGAGTGCCTCGTGCCCGGCTGCGGCGAGAGCAAATTTGTGCGCGTGCTGGAGCACTTTCGACTGAAGCCCACCCGCCTCAACTCGCATAACTCGCAGGTTTTGTTTGCGCGGGAATGATCGGGATGACGGCTGAGGCCATCTCGCAAGAGGGGTGTGACTACGAAGGTCACGAAGGTCGCGAAGAGGGATACATCCCACCGGCCCCTCTTTTTTCCTTCGCGCCCTTCGCGCCCTTCGTAGTGATTTTGTGTGTGGAAGGTAGTATGACTTCGCAGCGTCGGAGCTACGGTTTTTCCCAGACTTTTCTTGTTTCTGAATACCGGCACTTACTGGGCGGTGGGTTTCTTTGCGGGCCTCTATTGGCGTTGCCACTCCTCGGGAAGGTCGCCTCATATTCGGCGTGGCCGACGAGGAGGGTGCAGTCGAAAGCGCCGCCCTCCGCGGAAAGAAGCGCGTCATCAAAAAGTCGTGGGGCTATTCCGGCGGCAGAACGTCTCCCAACTACAGCGATCAACCCGACCACTAAATCGAACCCCACATCCTCCGCACAATGCCCAAGCACACCGCCGTAATCATCCATTGCGAACGCGGACACCGCCGCAAAGTGCTATTGCCCATCGAGCCGGACGGGCGCGTGTGCGAGTGGTGGCAGGGGTGAATGAAACGCAACTATGGACTCCTCCGCAGCCGATAAAACCTCGCTGCCGCGTTAATCGGTTGCGGTACAGTTGCCACGCCCTGCTCCACGGTGATTCCCGTCATCGGCACCGGCTGCCAGTTCGGCGTGGAAAGTGAGTCTGTGGCTTCCAGCACCCATCCGCTCGCAGCCGCAGGCCACTTTACCTCCGCGCCAACGCCAGCGAAACCGATCCCGACTCTCGGCGTTGGCACCGTAATAAACCGCAGCCCATCAATCGCCACCTCGCAATCCGTGGACGTTCCGCCCACCAGCCCGAAGAAAACCTCAATGCTTTGCCCTGCAAATGCCGACACATCCATCATATCCGTGCTCATCACCTCGCCCTCCGCCGCGAACTTCGCTGGCAGCGTGAACACGTTCTGCCCATTCACCGCGCACGCGATGCGGTCGTCCACGGGATCGCCCGTCACGGTGAAGTCAAACGCCATCAGCCCCGCATTGGGCGGCACCGTCACAGTCACCCACGCATACGCGGGCTGCCCACCCGATGCAGCCAGTTCGTTTTGTGCAGGCGGAGGTGGCTGTGTCTTGAGGCGTAAACGGAACACACCCTTCGTGAGCGGTCCGGCCAGTTGAGTTTCGGGATTGATCGAATCCAGCACATTCGCCGCCTTGTCCGCCGCCGCATCCCACCACAGCCCGACTTTCTCCTTCGTCTCCATAATGACCACGCCGGTCTTGAAAATCACCGTCCCTCCGATGTCTCCCGCCCACTCAATGCTCGCTTCGTAACCATCCAAGACCGTGTTGCCGATGGCAGACAACGCTCTGACTCCCCCAACCGTCGTCGGAACCGTCAGCGCAATAGCGAGCGTGACCGTCGCTTGATGTGGAATCGGATTCGGCACAAGCGTCAGGTCCAGAATGTCGGGCGTGCCGAGAGTTTCCGTCCACAGACTTCCATTCGACAGCCCGGTGCCCGATGGAGGAAAAAAACCAGCGCCCTCAAGCGAGCGACCGTAGCCCACTGGCGGTGGCTGCGCGCCCGCACCCGCCGGATTGACCGAGTTCCGATACCACTGATGCGCGTAGCTATGGCCGGAAAACGCGGCAGCGACCGGGTTGTTCGCGGCGAGCACCATCGCGGGCAGGACCACATTCACCGCATCATTGTGCTGAAGCCCCACCATCGAGATGTAGTTGTCCACCCACCAGGCATCTTTCGGGATGGGATACTTCCAGTCCTTCTTCGCCTCAATCGCAGCGGCGAGAATCGCCCCCTTGAGATTTGCGACCGCAGCACCGAGGGCCGCCGACTGAATCACTTTCTGGTCTGCCACCGACGCAAGCTCCGCCTCGTCCAGCAGAGTGACATGTGGAGTCGTATCATCCGCATCCCAAGGCGAAGCAGGATTCCCGCTTCGCAGGCGACCGTGCAGATAGTCGCACGCATAGCGATTCACGATGGTGCCGAGGCTGTGACCGATGAAATGAACATGCTGTGCGTAGTTTGGCCCCAGCGCCGCGTGCAGCGCCGCGCCAAGCTCCGTGCCCACACTCGCCGCTACATCGCTCGCGCCAATCAGCGAAATGTCCGCCCGATTGCTCCAGTCCCACGCCACGATGTTCGGTGCCTGCGCCAGCCCGCCGTGGTGATTTTTGATGAGGAGCGATAGCGCCGCGCCCCACTCAGCCGGGCTGCTTATCCACCCGTGCGTCAGCACCACCGTCATCCGCGTTGGGTCCAGGCCCGTGAGGTCCGCCACAAGTTGCGAGCCGTTGTAGCGCAGCAGCACGGGCGCATCTGGATCACTCGGCGAAGGAGCCGGGCGCACTTCATCGCCTGTCAGCGAGCGATTCACCGGGGTCGCCACCGGCGCGGCGGGCAAGGGATTCAGCACCACATTCAGCGTCTGGCTCCCGCCAGCCGTCCCGTCGTGATTGGAGATAGCCGTCACGTAGCCTGTCTTCGTCGCCGTCACGATGAACGGCGCCGCCTGCACATTTGCCACCGCGAAAGTCCCATCCGCCGCGCTCGTTCCAGTCCAAAACGCCGCCCCATATCGCTTCAACATCACCGTCGCCC
The DNA here is from genome assembly GCA_043728745.1 of Verrucomicrobiaceae bacterium. Taxonomy (GTDB): domain Bacteria; phylum Verrucomicrobiota; class Verrucomicrobiia; order Chthoniobacterales; family Chthoniobacteraceae; genus SXWH01. The sequence continues at coordinate 11,243 of JAYTMG010000240.1, read as the reverse complement.
CCGATACCGGAACATTCGCAGAAGTCCGCACCGTGCCCGAGACTGACAGACTCACGCCGCCGCTGAAAAAGTAACTGACGCTCGGGCTGGATTGGAATGTCAGGTTCTCATCGCCGGGCCAGTCGAGGTATTGGTAGCTTACCAATGGGCTGACGACGTTTGGCTGCGTGGGTGTGTCGGCGAGAGAGTCGAGGAACTGGTAGCTGACCAGCGGCGAAGCCACGTCTGGATCAGTTGCGCGGGCGAACGGCACTGCGGCTACGAGGAACAAGAGCGCGGCCAAAAGAAAGTGACACAGCCCGTCCCGGCTGTGAAGAGCCGTGGCACGCACGCGCACTGTCCGAAATGCACCTACCGGTGATTCGCGAGTCTGTCCTTCGCTCCACATCCACACAGCCGAGACGGGCTGTGTCACTTTCTGGCCGCTCCGCTTCATGCGATCAGAGCGAAGGCACCGGATACCGTTTCCCGGATTCGGTGAGATAGGAGATTTGCGATTTCCCGCCGAGCGTCGCAGTCACTTCGACTTGGGCAAAGCGTTCGCCTTCTGCCGTCCAACCCGTATCGGCCAGCGAACGTACTTTCTCGTTCACGCCATTGGAAGCGGTGAGCGCGAGTCCGCTCACGGCTTTGGCCTGAATCGTCCCGCCGCCGCGCGGCATGTTCACCTGCACTGTGGCCGTGCTGGAGGCTTGCGTGCCAGCCGTATTCAGCGCCACCGCCCGCACCGTCGCGCCGTTGGCTGGCTTCACATCGACGATGATTTCCGTGTTCAGCGGGATGTTCGCGCAACTCACAACGATGGGAACGGGATTCTGCTGGTTGGCGGGAACGATCACATCGGGTGTCGTGAGTTGACCAGTGGGGGTCGCAGCGACTGCAACGCCAGCGACGCTTTGGATTGCGAGGCTCAATGTTTGGGCCGGTGGTGTAAGGATGATTGGTTGGTATCCGAGGGTCTTCTCGCCTGTTGTGGATCCATTGAATGTGATGCTTAAGGCATCCAATCGTATCCGCCCAAATCCCGCTGAATTCCAAGAGAACCCAGCGCCGAAAGGGTAGTTGCTCCAAACGTCGTAAAGGGCTGCGCCGCCGCCCGCATCCAATGATCCACTCCCCGCAATGCTCGTGGCCACAATGCGGATCGTTCCGCCGCTTCCCCCACCACCAAAGCCGCTGTAACCCCACCCAGGGACAACGTAAAATCCGTTTCCACCTTTGGCGGTAATACTTCCTGAGATGGTTACAGTGCCGGATGCCGCTATCAGCAAAGCACCGCCGCCACCGCCACCGCCAACATCACGGCCACCAGAACCGCCGGAGCCGCCAAGCAACGGCAAACAGAATGCATTTCCATATATTTCACCCGGTGGAAACTGTGGCGGATACCCAGTGGCTGTAAAAGCGGGGTTGCGAGCGCCTGTCGTGGCGAACGAAGCGTTTCCGCCATTATACCGCAGATCGGTTCCAACAGACCCACCGCCCGGACCGAGGCCCATTCCGGGCAACGAGGTTGAGCTAAGCGCGCCTTGTCCGCCATTCCACCCGGCAGGACCACCGCGTCCGGGCGAAACAGACGCGGACTGCGGTGTGTCTTCCCCATTGATTTTTAACGAACCCGCAATCGTGCAGCTACCCTGCACCAACCAAACCACCGGCTTATTCCCCGCATTCGGAATGAACGACACCGTGACGCCCACTGGGATGTTGACCGACGTGTAGTGGTAAATCCCATCCGGGTGGTCGGCCATGTTGATGACGAGGTTGCTCGTCGGGTTCAGCGCGCCGTCGTGCCCGTCGCTGCCGCTGTTCACCTGCGCCAGCGCCGAGAGTGGCAAAAGACAGGCGGCGATTAGGGTGAGAAGTTTTCCGAGTGAAGTTTTCATACGTAAAGTTTCCAAGTTTCGCCGGGCTAAACGATCCCCGGCAGACGGCGCAAAAGCTGAGACAAACCTCACCGTCCGTCCAGCCAGATTTTCATATTTATTCCGCATCTGGAATGAAAGCGCGGGCAGCCTCCGCTGCGTGCCTGCATCACTGGAAACACAGCTCGGACAATTCCTCCGCGAAAAACGCGGCGAAATGACGTTCGCCCAGTTCTCCAGAAAAGTCGGACTCCCGCCCTCCACCCTCCACCGCCTAGAACAAGGCAGCCAGAGCATCACCCTACGCGGCCTACAGCAAATCATGCGTCGGCTAAAATGCGGGTTGAGCGAAATTTTCCCCGAATAGAAACCACCGAGCCGCCACGCCCGCCAAGCTCCTGCCGTATCCACGCGAAGATTTCGTTGGAATAGAGCCGGAACACCGAGCGTTTAGTCGGCTTCGTTTTCCACGATGGCTTGGGCGATTTCTGCTGCGTGCGCGCATTGGTAGGTCCAAGCGTTTGCGAGGTCTTCGGCCCGTAGCGTGGGGTAGCTGCGGAGAATCTCAACCTCGCGGAGGCCAAGCTGTCGGGCGCGGACGAGCGTCCAAACGGGGATACGGGTGCGGACGATACATGCCTCGCCGCCGCAGACGGCAGGGTCTTTGTCTATGCCGGGAAAGCTGTCGCCGAGGTCGTGCGCAATGGTCTGCAATAGGGATGCTTTTTCTCCGCGTGTGAGTGCGGGCAGCAGGGCTTCGGCATCGGCAAGTATTGGCATGGTGTCTAAAGTAGTGACATGAGGGACTTCAAAAGTCCCGCTTTGAGAATAGCGCCGCGTAATGGTGCTTGCAAGGAATGGTGTCCCGCTGGCCGGACGCCGCATTGAGCCAGAAACATGCACACTCCGAAGTTGCGCGCCCGAAAACGAATGAGGCTGTCCTTCGTTTGGATCGTGGGTGCGGCGATTTCACTCCCACTCGCCGACGCGCTCGCGTAAATCTCGGCGTCCTTTCACCGAATGAACCGCGAGCGCTTTGACCAAATTACCGACCGTTACCGCAAACTCCGAATCGCGGTGGTCGGCGATGTGTGTCTGGACCGCTATCTCGAGATCGATCCTGCGCTCGCGGAGACTTCCATCGAGACGGGGTTGCCGGTTCACAATGTCACGAATGTTCGCGCGCAGGCGGGTGCGGCGGGGACGATTGTAAACAATCTCGTCGCCCTTGGTGTTCAGCGCATTTCCGTCGTTGGGTTTGCAGGCCGCGATGGCGAAGGGTTTGAGCTTATGCAGGCGCTGAGAAAGCTCTGCGGCGTGCATCTTGAGCACTTCGTCGAGACACCGCACCGCCGCACATTTACCTACACAAAGCCCATGCTCGCAGGCCGCGAACTGAGCCGACTCGATTTGAAAAACTGGTCGCTCACGCCGGCGGATGTGGAGAAAAAGATCATCGGCGGAATCCGCGCGCTCGCCGGGGAAGTGGATGCATTCATCATCATGGATCAGGTCGATGTCGCGGAGACCGGCGTCGTGACTGCGGCAGTCCGCGCGGCGATCGGCGAAATTGCGCGCGCGCATCCTTCGCTGCCGATTCTTGCCGATTCCCGCCGCAGCCTGCGCGACTGGCCGCCCGTGACGATGAAGATGAACGGCACGGAACTAGGCCGCCTGATGGAGCGCGATTTGAGCGACCTCACCGATGTCCCCGATGCCGCAGCGAACCTCGCCACGAAGACCGGACGCCCCGTTTTCATCACCCTCGCCGAAAATGGAATGGTGGGCGCGACTCCGGAGAGCGCCACGCATCGAGCCCCTGCCCTGCCCATCCGTGGTGAAATCGACATCGTCGGTGCTGGCGACGCTGTGAGCGCAAATCTCTGCGCCGCGCTCGCTGCCGGAGCCGAAGTCCCCGAAGCCCTTGAGCTCGCCAACGCCGCTGCCTCGGTGGTCATTCACCAACTCGGCACGACGGGTGTTGCAACGGTCGAAGACTTGCGCGGGCTGAGCTTGTAAGTTGCGCATCCTTGCAACTCCCAGAGTTCTCTTTATACCGGCGCTATGAAAACGATGCGCACTCCTCACCCTTCCGCTGAAATCCTTGAGAGCCGAATTGCACCGGCATCGTTCTTTGTCGATGGGGCCGCCGACTTTGTCATCACGACCGACGTCGCGCCAGCGGGTCTGAGCGCGGGCGATACGGTGACTTGGAATCCGGGCGTGAATTCGCTTTTTGGCGGTGCAGCTACCGGCCTTGTGTTTGGGACGGATGCGTTCTCCTCGATTCAATCGGCGGTGGATGCGGGCACCGGAGGGTTCGACGACTTTAGCGCTTTTGACGTGATCCGTGTCGCGCCGGGAACCTACTCGGAATCGGTGGCTCTTTCCAAGGCGGTGCGAATCGAGGGGAACAAACTGAGCATCGGCACAACACCGCCCGCTTCGCAAAGCACCATCAGCAGTGCGACGAGCGGTTTCACAGTCTCCGCAGACCATGTACTCATCAACGGTTTCACGTTCGTCGGGAACACCGATATTTTAAAAGGAGCGGTGCTCGTCTCCGATACTTCCGATGGCTCCGTGCGCAAGTTCGAGCTCATCCGCAGTCGATTCCAGGGCAATGTCATGGATGTCCGCATGAGCGGTGAGGTCGCGGGCGTGTTCGAGGACAACGTGATCGTCGGCGCAGGCGATTCCGCAGTTTTCGGCAATGCGAGTGACGCGTTCTCATTGTCGCGCAATACGTTCGAAGGCTCGATTTTAATCCCCGGCGGTGCGGGCTTCATTTTTTCAGAAAACACTTTTGCGAACGGCACAATCACCAGCGTGGGCGGTGGTTCCCGGACGTTTGTAAACAACGCGTTTACCGGCGTGACGCTCGCTCTGACGGTGAACAGCCTGGATGTCATTCGCGGCAATACGTTCGACAATTCGTTCATCGAACTCACCGCGCCCGTGCAGGCAAATCTTGGCGGTCGGGCGACGGTGGAGAACAACACATTCACCGCGGGCGTAGCGGCTGTCGGCATTCACGTCGGGGGTGGTTTCTTTGCGGACGCCCCGGTTTTGATTCGGGGGAATGTGATGCACGGGTTTAGCGAGGCAGCGATTCGCATCGGCGGAAATTCTCCGGCGACGGCTTCGGCAAACGAACTCAGCCAAAACACGCTCGCCATAAAAAACCTCGGGGCGATCGCGACCATTGCGCGGTTCTCGTTTTTCGGCGCGACGGATGCGGCTGGCGTGGCGGCGAAAGTCTCCGGTCTCGTGGATACCGCGCGCTTCGTCACGACGGATACAGACGGCTCGTTCGAGGACGGGTGGCAACCGGTTCTCGACGGTATCGTTTCGTTTCCGAAACCGAACACCGCGACTTACACCGACGGCGATGGCGATACGGTGACGATCAAGACCAGCAAAGGCCGCCTGTCCGATGATGTCTATGAATTTGCGGTCTCGCGCGATGGCCTCGGCGCGGTGCTGAGCAGGCTCTCCTTCTTTGGCGGTGCCTCATCCATCGGGGCGGGAGCGAACATCACAATCACTGCGAAAATCGCCGCCGGGAAAGGAAATAACCTGACGGAAATCGGCGCGCTCAGTTCCTCGGTCGCGCTGGGAAAGGTGAAAGTTTCCGGCGACCTCGGCGGATTCTCGGCTCCGTTCGCGAAGGCCATTTCCGCTACGACGCTCGGTGCCGGTGAAGCGGCGGATGGCGATATTTCTACGACGAATCTCGGGAAGCTGACGGTCGCCGGAGACGTGCTCGCGGAAATCTCCGCGTTCGGCGCATTCGGGAAAAAGGCGATAGGAAGCGTCAAAATCGGCGGCTCACTCACGGGAAAGATCGACCTCATTTCTGCCTCTGGAAGGGATCAGGAGGGCAGCATCCGGGCGGGCGGAAGCGTCGGGAAAATCACCATCGGCGGTGGCCTCCTCGGCCATACGGCAGACGGAAAAACGGGCTCGATCGAAATCGGCGGAAGCTCTGCGGGAATTAAGATCGGCGGCGACGTTTCGCAGGGCGCGAGCGAGCTCGGAGGGCGGATCATCGTGGATGATAAAGTAGCGTTCATCAGCATCGGCGGAGACCTGCGCGGACAAGTCTCAGTGCGCACACTCGCTGCGCTGAAGATTGCTGGCAACGTTCTCACGAACCGCGCACGAGCAGTGGAAGCGCTCACACTCGGAACGATGAGCGTGGGCGGTGATGTGCAGGGCGGCGAGGACGCGCTGGGTCGGACGATCGATATTTCAGGCGACGCGAAAAGCATCACGATCGGCGGAAAATTCCTCGGGCGGACCCAAGTCACGACGGACCCCGATCCGGCGGGCACCGGCAGCATTCGCATTGGCGGCCAGCTCGGCTCGCTCACGATCACCGGCGGCATCGACGCCGAGATTCGGGCGACCGTTCAAGTGGACGATGGCGGAGGCACGGCCAAGATTCCTGCGATCGGAAAAATCACCATCGGTGGCGATATGCGCAACGCTGATTTCCAAGTCGGCGGGGCAAATCCAGATGCCTCGGTGAAGAGCATCGTCGTTGCAGGGCGCTGGGTGAATAGCAACTTCGCCTTGAATGTATTCGCGGGCACCGACGAACTCCTCACGACTACGGATGATCAGCCATTTTACACAGCCGCTGACGGCGATCCCAAAGCCGTCGGACGCATCGCGAGCATCTCGGTAAAACTCGGTTTTTTCGCAGGACTGACGCCCGGCGAAATCGCAGCCGCGACCCGCACGGGAATTTCCGCACCGCTCGTCCAGGCCATTCTCATCGGGAAAACGAAAGTCCTGCTCACTGCCTCCAGCGACACTCTGCAATTGGACGCCGACGGGCTTGTCTTCGTGCGCGAGCCGTAGCCTTCGAGTGATTGATCCGCACGAAAAAGGGCGGGGTCTGTTTTCACAGGCCCCGCCCTTTCGTTTGATTTCGATTACTTCGCGGCCTTTACGGTGACCACGCCGGCTTTGCCGTCGAAGTCCGCCTCGGCGGCTGTGCCGTCGGCGTATTGGACACGGACTTTTCCTGCGGTCGCAGTGTCGCCCAATCCGAAGAATGCGGCGCTGATGCTCTGGCTGAGATAGCCCGAGCCCGCTGCGAGTTCCGTGGTTTGCTTCAGCGCGCCGCGTGTGAGTGTCACTCGTGCGCCTGGGGCTTTCGCCGCAGGAATGTTCACGCGCACCCAGTTGCCTGCTTTGTTTTCGAAAGCGACGGCGGTGTCGTTATTGCGGGTCACTGCGATGTCGGGGCGGTTGTCGCCATTCCAATCTGCGAGCGTGGCGCTCTTCATGTCGCCGGTGATCAAGACGCCGCTCTTGCTGTGTTCAATGCGCGTGAATCCGCCTTTCCCATCTCCGAGGAGCAGGTCGCCGAGACCGCCGTCGTAGCGTGGATTCTCGATCTGCGGGCCGAAGAAATTCTCCGCGAGGAAGAGGTCGCAGTGACCGTCGCCGTTCAAGTCCGCAGCGATGATTCCGTGGATGGGAGCGATTTGCGCTATGCGTTCAAACGCCTTGAATGTGAACTTGCCTTTGTCGTTCCACAGCACGCCGCTTTGGAATTCCGTAGCTTCGTATTTTTCGGCCTTGGCGAGTTTATCTTCTCCATAGACGTCATTGATACTGGCGAGCGCGAACTGCTTAAACGTGGGGAATTTGTCTTTGATGAACGGCATCGCGTTTGACGAGCAGCTCTTCCCGCGCTCGGGCAGCAGGTTCTCGCCTTCGCGTTTCATTTCGACGATGTTGGGCTTTCCGGTTCCGTCGAAGTCGCCGTAGTAGGTGACCATCGGGTGATGGTCGTCGGGCTGTTTGTATTTGGTGTTCAGTCCATTGTTTCCGACTGCGTAATCGAGATCGCCGTCGCCGTCGAAATCGCCTGCGGTGATGCTGTTCCACCATCCCTTCATATCGGCGATCCCGGCGTCTTTGGTGCTGTCTGCCAGTTTTCCCTGGGTGTTTTTGTAGATGCGGATCGGCTGCCATTCGGCGGCGACGATGAGGTCGAGCCAGCCGTCGTTATTCGTGTCGGACCACAGCGCAGAGTTCACAATTCCGGAGGTTGCGAGGCCGGGGACGGTGTCCGTCACGTCGGTGAATTTCACTTTTCCCGCCGCGCTGTCGTTGTGCAGGAGACGCGAGCGATTCGCGTGCGGATAGTCGCCGGGGTTGTTGCGGGCTCCGATGAAAATGTCGATCTTTCCGTCGCGGTCATAGTCCAGCGCGGCGACAGGCCCGTCGTTTTCTACGTCGGCGGGGATGCTGCCGGCGGCGGCTTTGGTGAAGGAGCCTTTGCCGTCGTTGATGTAAAGGCGGTCGGCAAGCTCCTTTGCCTTCGGCTCGAATTCACTGCTGCCGCTCGCGACGTAGAGGTCGAGATCGCCGTCGCCGTCTGCGTCGAAAAAGGCCGCGCCCATGTCTTCGGAGGCTTTGTCGGAGCGGAAGTCTTCCACCCATTTCGCGGCAAATTTTCCTTTGCCGTCGTTGAGCCGCACCTCGGCGATATTTCCGGCGCTTGCGCCGAAGAACAGATCGTCATCGCCATCACCATCGACATCGCCCCATGCGAGCGCTGGGCCGCATTGGCTCTGTGAGTGAGGGAGGAGGATCTGCCGCTTGAAGTCAGATTCCCATCCGGTGTCCTTGTGCTTTAGCACGTCGAGCGCCTTGCTCGCGGTGAAGAGCGTGTCGATTTTCGCAGCGGGAACTTCGGGTTCTCCGCCGTTGGCGGGCTGCGTGATGCTGTAGCGCATGTTCGCTTTCAGTCCCTTGAGGGTCTGGGTTCCTGCGCCAGGCCAGTGAATGGTGAGTTCGTCGATGACTTCGTTTTTACCGACGCCGAAGTGAACGATGTCTTCGTTATAAGTCATGTAGCCGCTCTGCGGTGAAACGATCCGCATTTGCGAGCCGCTCGCTGTTTTGGCGATGACACGAGCGCCGATGCCGTGGGTGTTCGATTTCACCCCGGCGAGTTTCAAGACGAGGCGATTGCCTTCCTGCACGTCGTTGCGGAGGACGAAGTTCGGCTCTTCGAGATTCACTTCGATGATGTCGAGGTCGCCGTCTCCGTCGAGGTCTGCGGATGCGGCTCCGTAAGTCACGCCGTTGTGATTTAGCCCCCACGCCTCGCTCGTTTCCTCGAACTTATTCTTCGCCGTGTTGCGGTAGCTGCGGTTCACTTCCTTACGCATCTCGCCGGACTTGAAATAGTCGAACATGTGCTTCCCGACGAGCTGATCCTGGGTGAGCTTGATGTCCGAATCGTTCATGTGGCGGCTGATGCCGTTAGTGAAATAAACGTCCTGCCAGCCATCGAGATCGAAGTCTGCAAACTTCACCGTCCATGTCCAGTCGGAGCTGCGGACGCCGAACAGCTTGCCACCCTCGAGGAAGCGCCCGGTGCCGGTGTTCACAAGCAGCGTGTTCACCATATACTGCGGGGTCGGGGAGAAATAGGAGCGCTTGAGGTCTATGCCGCCCATGACGCCCATCGTGGTTTTGGACTTGAAGTGCGATGTGGCGCTCATGTCCGCGATGAGGATGTCGGGCAGCAAATCATTGTTCACATCGCCCGCATCGACGCCCATGGAAAACCACGGCGTATGCGGGGCTGCGACGCCGAGCATGTCGGTGAAAGTTCCGTCGCCATTGTTGCGGTAAAGCTTGTCCGCGGCCATGAAGTCGTTCGCCACGTAAAGGTCGATCTTTCCGTCCGTATCGAAGTCCGTCCAGACCGCGCCGAGACCGTCGCCGCGGCCCGACATTCCGGACTGCTTCGTGACATCGGTAAACTTGATCGCGCCGATCTTGCTGTCGTTGCGGTAAAAGCGGTCGTCGGTTCCCACGGCCTCGCTTCCCCAGTTATCGTAGTCGAAGCGCCAGACGTGGTAGTACTGCTCAAAGCTTGGCTTGATGCTCACGGAGCCGTCTTTGAATTTGTCCACTGGCAGCTCGGATGGCGAGCCCTTCGGATCTTCGATGCGGTTCGTCAGCAAATACATGTCGAGGTCGCCGTCGCCATCTGTGTCTGCAAAATAGGCACTGTGCGAGCAGTCCACGGCATCCATACCAGCAGCACCTTTCAGTTCGGCGAACACGCCCTTGCCATTGTTAATGAAGAGCTGGTTCGGCTTCATGTAGTTGCAAGTGTAGATGTCGATGTCGCCGTCGCCGTCCACATCCGCCGCTGAAGCGCCAGCCGACCACGCATCCCCGCCGTCGAGGCCCGCGCTCTTCGCTGTGATGTCCTCAAACTTGAGCCCGCCGAGATTCCGATAGAGAACGTTTGGTCCAGTCGTGCCGGCGAAAAAAACATCCGGCTTTCCATCACCATCGAAGTCCGCAGTGATGATGCCGCCCGTCGTCATGCCCGAGTGGTAAAGATAGCTCATCGGATGATCGACGTTCATCTTGTTCATCGTGGTGATGCCACTTTGCTCCGCGCTGAGCTGGGTAAAGAGCGTCTTGCCCGTGCCGACGGAGCGGGCCGCGAGTGGTTCGGCTTTTACGCCGGTTGGCAGTTCGGCTGAATGCGCCGATGCAATGAGTGCGATGGTTGCTGAGAGAATGAAGGTTGGTTTCATATGGGTGACAGTTTTAGTTCGGAGTGAGAACGAATAGAGTATTAAAAAATGGCCTTTTTCAACAGGTTAGTGCGGTGGAATAGACGAATCGCCCGTGTTTCATGACGAACGCCCGAAAAGGCGATACGAATCCCGCGGCAGGGATGTTGTTAAACCGGAAAAACCAATCGGCTCGGATTGCTGAAAGGACCTGACTGAGCAGGATCGCGGTGTGAAATGAGCGCGACCCCACGCCGCAGTTCAGCCAGCGTCACCGCACTCAGAAAAAGTTCGCGCCGATGCCGCGCCCCAAACCAAGCCAGCATCCGCCCCTGCCCCTTTTCGCAGTTCGGATACCACATTGGTATCGAGCAGAAAGCCGTTCACAAAAGTTCCAACTCGCGTGGCCTCTCACACAACCGAGCAAAATCCTCATCGCCTCCCACATCAGGAATATCGAGCAACATCCCTTTCAAATCCGGGAAAGTCGCCTCACCCGCTTCCGCCTCCAGCCGAGTCGCCAGAAAATCAAACACCTCCCGCTTCTCAGGCAACGCCAACGATTCGATGGCCGTTTCGATTTCAATCACTGTGCTCATACATGGAAAATGCCCGAAGTCCTCCGGCCCGTCAACTCGCAGGTTGGGGAGGAGTTGATAGCGTGATTCATTTCTTTCATGTCGCCTGACCCCAGTGCCTGCCAGTGCCTTGACCTGACCCCAGTGCCATGACCTGACCCCGATTCCTGCGTTTCCTGGGCAGCATCGTCACCGATTTCACCGCGCACCCGCCGCGGGAGAAGTTCCCC
>JAYTMG010000239.1:0-9143 GCA_043728745.1 Verrucomicrobiaceae bacterium | reverse complement strand
CTTCATCGAGATCGGGTCGAACATGTGATCGTGGCAACGTGCGCACGAGACGGTGAGCCCGAGGAATGCCTTCGAGACGACGTTGATGCGGTCGTCGATGTTGTCGTTATTGTTGTTGGAGCGCTCGCCGACGGTGAGGAGGCCGAGTGCCGCGAGGTTGGGGTGGCCTGGCATGTAGTTCTCGGATGTGCCGTTTGTTGCGCCGCCGCCGCCCATCATGGAATCGCCGCCCATCATCCCCATCGAATCGCCACCCATCATGGCCGGAGCCATTGCTGGAGCGGCTTTTGGCGCAACCGGGGCCGCAGGGGCCGCCGGCGCAACGGCTGGTTTCACACCGCTGCCAGCGCCCCTATTTAGGCCGAGCGGATCGAGTTTCGAGACGTCCACTTTGGAAAGGTCCGTTTTTCCCGTAGCACTCGCGAGAGGGGCACCCTTGGCACCCGCTTTTTTCAGCGGATAGACGAAGTCCGCCGCGAGCTGGTCCAGAATGAATTGGTTGTATGGCTTGTCTTCGTTGAACGAGCGAATGACGTAATCGCGATATGTCCACGCATGGGCGTAGCGATAATCGGTGCGGCCGTTGTTGGTATTTGCGTCGCCGCCCACGGTGTCCGCGTACCGTGCGGAGTCGAGCCAGTGACGGCCCCAACGCTCGCCGTAGTGAGGTGATGCGAGGAGTCTGTCGATGACCTTTTCCCACGCATTTGGCGCGGCGTCCATTTTGAACGCGTCGATTTCCGACGGGCTCGGCGGCAGGCCGATGAGGTCGTAGTATGCCCGGCGGAGCAGGGTTTCCTTTTCAGCAGCCAGCATCGGGAGGATGTCCGCTGCTTCCATTTTCTCCATGACGAAATTGTCGATCGGCGTCCTCACCCATCCGGCGTTTTTCACCTTCGGAATCGGGATGCTCTTGTAATGCTTCATCGGCTGGAAGGCCCAATGCGCGCGGGCTTTATCCGTCATACCGGAGAGCTTTGCCGATTTCTGCGCCTCTTTACGCGGGTCCGGCGCGCCCATTTTGATCCATTGCTCGATGATCGCGAGTTCTTCGGGCTTCATCTGCCCGCCTTTGCTGGAAGGCGGCATCTGCATGTCCTTATCCTTATAAGTCATCGCCACGTAGATGAGCGATTTTGCAGGATCTCCCGGCACGACGCCGGGGCCTGTGTCGCCACCTTTGCGCGCTGCGGCTGCGGTATCGAGCGTGAAGCCGCCCTTGCTCTTCCCTTCTTCGATGCTGTGGCACGAATAGCAGTTGTTCGCCAGCAACGGACGGACCTTCTGCTCGAAGAAATCAAGTTGTTCTTTCGTCGGGTCAGCAGCGAAAACAGGCGTCGCGGCGGCGATCATTCCGACAAGGAGTGTACGATAGTTCATAATATGGAAGGCGGTTTAGAAGCACTTTCTAGCCCCGCAGGTGGGAAAATCAATAGAGAATCTCAGAGGGATTTCCGGCTTCCGGCTGACTGAAAAATTTCACCCCTCCCAGGGGCCTCCAGAAAAGGCGCGGCACATCAGTAAAACAGCGCAGAATCCGACATCCTGGCAGCGTGAAAACCCTATCCCGACCTCAACGCGAAATGTCCGACTGGTCGAGCAGTGCGAAACCCGCCGCTTTCAATACGGAATATCCGCATTCGTAGTCTTCGATGTGGAGCGCCAAAGCGGGAAGGTCGTTCGGTCGGCTCAGGAGCGCGTAAGAGCCGTAAATATTCACCTCTGCGGCCAAAAGCGCGCTGAGGACTTCGCCGAGCTGAAATGCACCTTTTAGCTCGACGACCAAGACCGGCGAAACCGCATGGGGAATGGCGTTCAGATGAAAAATCCCTTCTACGCTCTCCGGGTCGCTCACCACGATCCGGACGATGGCGGTGTCCGAGCTGGACTCAATGCTCGTCGCAAGCACCGCCACATGATGCTCGCCGAGCATCCGCACGACGTCGAGGAAAGCGCCGACGCGGTTTCGCAAGAATATGGAGAATTGTAGCACTTGGCCGCTGGGCGGCTTCTGCGTGGTCTCGGAACGTTTCGTCGGTGGCGCTTTGGATGGCATCTATTTATAAGAATACACAAAACAGAATGCGGATCGAGGCCCTTCTTTGATCGAGACCTGAACGTAGTAAGGACCACTGACTTTCGGCGAGAATCGGGCTGCGGCGCGAATACCGTCGGCGTATGGTTCCACGGCGACGGGCTTTCCAGTTTCGTCGAAAACTCCGATGGAAACTTCCTTTGCGCGGGCGTGCGCCGCGACGGAAAACCAATAGTGATTACCCGCAAAAAGATTGACCTGCACGACCTTGGACTCGCCGGGCAAAAGGTCGCCGCCCCAGTATCCATCCCGAATTTTGAAGCCGTCGTTGCTCCACGCGCCAGCCAGCTCCAGAACGTCTGCGCGGGCTGCTACGATGTCATCTTCGGTGGCGGCCTGACATGCGAATGTGGCCGCAATGATGGCAAAAAGGAGGCGCTTCATAGGTCTTTGGTTGCGATGTCTTTCACCATCGTCGCAGCGAGCGCGCTGAGCTTTTGCACCGCGTCTATCGTCGGCACTTCGCCTTCGGGAAAGGCGACCGCTTTATGGATCTCGAACAGCGTCAGTCGCACGCGCTTCACGACCGGATTATCCGTGATTTTCTCCGGCATTGCGCCGAGCTTCTCGACGAATGTGCGGGCAATTCCCGGCTGCCGGAGGATGCGCGCGGAACCGGCGGAATAGTTCTTCGCGATGTGCGCGGTGATGACTTCCGTGCCGCGCGCCCAACCGCCGAGCGCGACAAACGTCACGAGCTCCTGATCGTTGTGCGCGTTCATCGCGGCGACGACTTCATTCTGCGCGGCTTCGAGTTCTTCTTTGAGCGCGTCCCACTGGTTTGCGGCTGCAAATTCCGTGAGGCTGTTGCCTCGATTCACAAGGTTTTGAGCCACTCCCAGAGCGCCGGCGAGAGTCCGCACATCCCTCGCGATATTTTTGACCTGCTGCCCATCCATGGCTTCCACCGCGAGGTACCCATCGGCGATGAGACCGCCGAGATTCATCGCGATCTGCTGCCGGCTGGTGAAGTTGATCGGGATGGGCTTGCGGAAAAATGCAGACCAATCCGGCTTCGCAGATTTCCCAAGCGCCGCGAACAGCTCGCCGGGCATCGGCATCGAAATCGCCTGCTCCTTGGAAGCGCCAAGGATTTGCTCTTTTGTGAGCGAGGCGCGCGGCTCCTGCGCGACGACCGCAACGGCGGCGAAGACGAGGATGAGAGACCAGCGAATCATGCGCGTAATAAAGGAGCGGGAACCGGCTGGTGTCGAGCGTTCTGTCATTCCGTCTTCGGTTACCACTCTTTCGCGAACTCCCCGACCGCAGCCGGATCGCTCAGTGTGGAAAAAAGCTCGCGCACCGTGCTTTGTTGCCCCGGCAGCAAAAGCTCCGGCCGAATATCGTGCAGCGGCTGGAGCACAAAACGCCGGATGTGCAGCCGGGGATGCGGGATGACGATCTCGTCGTTCGCCAGCACAAGATTGCCGACGTATAGAATATCGAGGTCGAGCGTGCGCGGCGCATTGCGCGGGCGCTTCGAGGGACGCCCCATCGCCGCTTCGATTTGCTGCAAGCCGTCGAGCAATGCGAGCGGCTGGCCCGCGTAATCCACTTCGATCACGGCATTCAGAAACGCTCCCGCATCCGGCCCGGTGCCGACCGGCTCGGTCTCATAGACGCACGATGCCAGCAGCGGCGAAGAGACGCCCGGCAGCGTCATCACAGCATCGCGCCCCGCACGAAGATTGCGCAGACGGTCGCCGAGATTGGAGCCTAGCGCGATGCCCGCACGCATCACTTCAGACCGAGCACATCGCGCATGTCGTAAAGCCCCGCCGGCTTTCCGTGCGCCCAGATCGCAGCGCGGATCGCACCGCGCGCGAAAATCTCGCGGCTGCTCGCTTTGTGCGTCAGTTCCACGCGTTCGCCGAGTGCGGCAAAAAGAACGGTGTGGTCGCCGACGACATCGCCGCCACGAACAGCGTGCATCCCGATTTCCCCGCGAGTCCGCGCGCCGACATCGCCAAAACGCCCGTGCCGGACGTCTTCGTTATATTGCAGGTCGCGGACCTCTGCGAGCGTCTCGGCGAGCATCTTTGCAGTGCCGCTCGGAGCGTCCTTTTTCATCCGGTGATGCGTCTCGATAACTTCCAAATCAAACTCCGGCCCAAGAATCTCCGCAGCCCGGCGCGTGAGCCACAGCAGCGTATTCACGCCCGTGGAATAGTTGCCGGAATGCACAATCGGGATATGCGCCGCAGCCTCGCGGATGCGCGCCACTCCAGCATCGGAAATCCCGGTGGTCCCGATAACCAGCGTTTTTTTCCCAGCGATGCACGCCGCGAGAACGCTCTCCAGCGCGGAGTGATGGCTGAAATCGATGCAGGCATCCGCCTTCGCAAGCCCGCCGGAAAAATCGTCGCCCGCATCCGTCGCGGCACCCACCGTGGTGTCCGCAAACTCCGCCGCACATGCGATGAGCGCGACGCCCATTCGCCCGCGGGAGCCGTTGATATGAAGTCTGATCGCCATATTATACTAGTGGCAGCCGCAACCCGTCCCGCATCCGCCTTCCTCGCTCGGAGCTTGCAGCCCTTCGACGGAGAAACCGATTCCTTGCAGCGAAATCTGGTCGCGCACTTTCACCAGCAACTCCGTAACCGGCGCTGGCGGCTCCTCGGCGCAAGCGAGCGTGATGCGCAGTTTCTTGCCCGCTGATTGCGGGAGCTGCTCCTCCATTTCGCCATCAAGGGCGAAGGACATATATGCGTTCAGCTTTTCCTGAAGCTGGACAAGTTGCTCGTCGCCGCCGGTCCACGGACGCGGCTCAAACATCACGAGGACAAACTCGCCCGTCGCCGGGTCCACGCCGAGTGCATCGAGCACACCGGGATTTTCGATGCCATTGACGGCGGCGGTTTCTTCATTTTGACAGCAGTTTTCGGATTCGCAGGATTCGCTCATTCGCGAGCAATGCCTTGTCCGGGCAGCGGTGTCAAAGTCGGAGGTGAACAATGCATGCGCCATCCGGGAGTCACTCTGTCACACAAAAATATTTTGCGGTGTCTCAATGTCCCATCTTGCGCCCGAGCTGAATCCGCTGCAATTTCACCCGTATCTCTGATGCTTCCACTGCAGCTCCCGCTTTCCGCGAGGGCTCGGAATAAAGGCACAGAGAATGCATTTACTGATATGATGAATAACTTCACGCCGCGCGCGCAGCAGGTTCTGGCTCTCGCCAGAAAGGAAGCTGATCGTTTCAACCACAACTACGTGGGCACCGAGCATCTATTACTCGGTCTCATCAAGCTGGGCCAGGGCGTTGCGGTCAACGTCCTCCAAAAAATGGGCCTCGACCTCGAAACCGTCCGCATGGAAGTCGAGAAACAAGTCGGCAGCGGGCCGGACCAAAAAATGGTCGGCAACATCCCTTACACGCCTCGCGTGAAAAAGGTGCTCGCGCTCGCAGGCAAAGAAGCGAAGGCGCTCAATCACAGCTACGTCGGAACTGAGCACATCCTGCTCGGACTCTTGCGCGAGGGCGAAGGCGTCGCGGCCCGTGTGCTCAAGAATCTTGAGATCGACATCGAGCGCACCCGCAACGAAATCCTCAAGGAACTCGACCCGAATTTCGCCCCGCCGGATGGCGATCAAGAAGCGCAGCAAGAGATGGCAGCAGGCAGCGGCTCGGGCTCCAAGAAGGACGCAAAAACGCCCGCGCTCAAAGCATTTGGCCGCGACCTCACAGAGCTTGCGAAAAAAGGCGAGATGGACCCAGTCGTGGGCCGCGCGAACGAAATCGAACGCGTCATCCAAATTCTCTGCCGCCGCACGAAGAACAACCCCGTGCTCATCGGCGAAGCGGGCGTCGGCAAGACGGCAATCGTCGAAGGTCTCGCGCAGGAAATCGTCGCGGGCAACGTGCCCGACATTCTCCGCGACAAACGCGTCATCACCCTCGACCTCGCACTCATGGTCGCCGGGACAAAATATCGCGGTCAATTTGAAGAGCGCATCAAAGCCGTCATGGACGAGATTCGCCGCACGAAAAACGTCATCCTTTTCATCGACGAGCTGCACACCATCGTGGGTGCCGGTTCGGCAGAAGGCGCGATGGACGCTTCGAATATCATCAAGCCCGCGCTGAGCCGTGGCGAACTCCAATGCGTCGGCGCAACCACGCTGAACGAATTCCGCAAATACATCGAAAAGGACTCCGCACTCGAGCGCCGCTTCCAGCAGGTCAAAGTGGAGGCGCCTTCCGTGCCGGACACCGTGCTCATTTTGAAAGGCATCCGCCCTAAGTACGAGCAGCATCACAAAGCCCGCTTCACCGACGAATCGCTGCAAGCCGCAGCCGAGTTGAGCGACCGGTATATCACTGGACGCTTCCTGCCGGACAAGGCCATCGACGTAATGGACGAAGCCGGAGCCCGCGCCCGCATAGCGTCCATGACGCGCCCGCCGGACATTAAGGACATCGAGAAAGAAATCGAGACCATCAAGGCGCAGAAGGAAGGCGCGATCAAAGCGCAGGACTTCGAGAAAGCCGCTTCGCTCCGCGACACCGAAAAGCAAGCGAAGGAGCGCAAAGACGCCGTTATTAAAGAGTGGGAAAAGAAGCGTGAGGAAAAGGATGTCGTCGTGACCGAAGAGGACATGCGCATCGTCCTCGCGAAGTGGACCGGAGTGCCGCTGCACCGCATGGAAACAGCGGACACCGAAAAGCTCCTCCGCATGGAAGCCGAGCTCAAAGGCAAAGTCATCGGCCAGGACGAAGCCGTCATCGCCGTGGCGAAAGCGCTGCGCCGTTCGCGTGCGGATCTCAAAGACCCGCGCCGCCCAATCGGCTCGTTCGTTTTCCTCGGCCCTACCGGCGTGGGTAAAACCTACCTCGCGCAGACACTCGCCGAATACATGTTTGGCGCGAAAGACGCGCTCATCCAGATCGACATGTCCGAGTATCGCGAAGAGCACACCATCTCGCGGCTCATCGGCTCGCCTCCCGGCTACATCGGCCACGACGAAGGCGGCCAGCTCTCCGAGCAAGTGCGTCGCCGTCCGTATTCCGTCGTCCTCTTCGACGAAATCGAGAAGGCCCACCCGAACGTGCTGCACATCCTGCTGCAAGTTCTGGAGGAAGGAAAACTCACCGACTCGATGGGCCGGAAGATCGACTTCCGCAACACGATCATCATCCTCACGTCGAACATCGGCGCGGAGGCAATGAAGAAACAGGCGCTCGGATTCGGCGCTGAAAAGGAAGACGCCAGCTACGACACGCTCAAAGGCAAAGTGCTCGGCGAAGCGAAGAAGGCTCTCAAGCCCGAATTCATCAACCGCTTCGACGACATGATCGTCTTCCATTCACTCGTGAAAACCGACTTACACAAGATCGTCGATCTCGAAGTCGCGAAACTCCACGACCGGCTCAAGAACAAGGAAATCAAGCTCGTGCTCGACGAAGCATCGCGTGACTACCTCATCGAAAAAGGCTGGGACCCCGCATACGGAGCCCGCCCAATGCGCCGCGCGGTGGAGAAATATCTCGAAGACCCGCTCGCCGAAGAGCTGCTCAAAGGCACCGTCAAAGCAGGCGACACCGCCTACGTGACATCCTCGCCCGAGGGCCTTGTCTTCAAGACGACGACCGGTGCGGAAGAACCCGCAGCGGCAGTGGTGGGCTAGTCGAATTCCATGACGAATGAAGGAATGACGAATGACGAAAGCAAGCAACCCTTGCCACTTCGTCATTCGTCATTCGTCATTCGTCATTCGTCATTCGTCATTGGACATCCCCCCGCCTGATCAATAATTGAATCGCCCCATCCCCTCCCCTCACAGCCCAATCGCGCGAATTTGCACGGCGCAGTATTTATAGGACGGCTGGCGGGAATGCGGATCGCAGTCTGGAGCGGTGAGGCGGTTCACTTGGACGTCGTGCATCGGCATGAATACCGTTCCCGGCGATACCGTGGCGGTGACGAGCGCGAACGTATTGATCTCTCCGCGCCGACTCGAAATTTCCACCCGCTCGCCATCGGCGATACCGAGCACGGCGGCGTCCTCCGGGTGAATCTCCACGAATGAACGGTGCGTGTGCATCTTCAAAAGGATCGCCGATTTCCCCGTGCGCGATCCCGTGTGCCACTGCGCGGAAGTCCCACGCCCGGTGAGCAGGACAAACGGGAAATCCGCATTTGTCGGCTCCGCCGGAGCGCGCGGCGTGTCGAAAAGAATCCGCGCCTTTCCATCGGCATGGAAAAAGCGACCGTCTGCAAAAAGGCGACGCTCCCGCAACTTAGGCGACGGCTTGTCATCCGCCGCATACGGCCACTGGATGCCGTTATCCGCATCGAGCTGCCGGTAGCCTGCGATGCCCGTGATGTCGCACGGCCTGCCGAGGGAGAGCCGCTGCATGATGCGGAAGACAGCTTCCGGCGATGACCATTCGTTAAACTGCGCGGCCACGCCGCAGTATTCCGCGACGAGACGAAGGATGTTGAAATCGCTCATCGCCTCGCCCGGCGCACGGCGCACTTTTTTCGCGAGACCGATGCGCCGTTCGCTGTTGATAAACGTGCCATCCTTTTCGCCCCAGCCCGCCGCAGGAAAGTAAATGTGCGCCAGTTGCGCAGTCTCCGTGGTCGGATACATATCCTGCACGACGAGCAGTTCCAAGCCGCTCAGCGCCCGCTGAAGCTCGTCCGAAGAGCCCCACGAATGCAGGCTGTTCGTCGCAATCACCCAAAGTGCCTTGATGCGTCCCTCGCGGATTCCGGTGATGATTTGATCGTATGCGAGCGAGTTCTTCGCGGGCATCACGCCGGGCTCCATCCCGTAAATCCCGGCCACCTCCGCACGGTCTGCCGGGTTCAAATAATCGCGCCCGCACGGCAGTCCGCTCGCGTGCGCAAAAAGGCGCGAACCCATCGCGTTGCACTGCCCTGTGATGCTGTTCGCACCCGTGCCTGGCTTGCCAATTTGGCCGGTGATGAGTGCCAGTGCGATGATGGCCTGCGCCGTGCGAGTGCTCTCGTGGCTTTGGTTCACGCCCATCGTCCACCACCATGAGACGCGCTTGGTCTTATCGCCGACAAGCTCG
>JAYTMG010000238.1:0-3498 GCA_043728745.1 Verrucomicrobiaceae bacterium | reverse complement strand
CTGGCGCGGCGGCTGCATCATCCGCGCCCGCTTCCTCAACCGCATCACCGAGGCCTACAAAAAAGACCCCGCGCTCAAAAACCTGATGCTCGATCCATTTTTCGCCGACGTGCTCAACCGCACGCAGTCGAACTGGCGCATCGCCGTGACCACCGCGATTGAAAACGGAATCGCTGTCCCCGGCTTCAGCGCCGCGCTCGCCTACTTCGACAGCTACCGCACCGCCAGCCTGCCCGCGAACCTGCTGCAAGCACAGCGCGACTTCTTCGGCGCGCACACCTACGAGCGCACGGACAAGCCAGCGGGGGAGACGTTCCATTACGACTGGCTGTCGTAAACGATAATGCGCTTTTTGATGTTCCAAAAACAATGAACACATACGCGGAGTATCTCGCACAATTCGTCGGCAAGAAGCTGAACTTTCACATTCCCTCGGAATCAGCTCCTTACTATCAGGTTGAACTGCGCAAAGATGGAGTTGGGTCTACGGAAATTACCGCTGTTTTGGAAGACGCTGTTGTCCTGAGAACTCACACTACTTCCATTGTTATTCCACTCAACATCCTTCATTTTTGGCACGACTCTTAAGGTTACACGGTGGCCTTCGGTGCATGGAAGAGCGGGGGAGAATGCGGATTGAATATCTAGATTTGCAACTGCCGTCGCGTAGCGACGCCGGACAATAGCCGTGGCATTGAGTCGAGACAGGCATTCAGTCGAGACTTGCGTGAAACCAAAGAGCCAACTACCTTTCCGTCCACGATGAATCAGGTTCACGAACAGATTTTGAAAACCCTGAAAGATAAGGGATACTCCCAAGTCCGACGTGTTGTGGCTGAACGAGGGTTCGACGCCGAGGGGAGTCCAGCATTGTTCGTTTGGGTTTTGGTTGAGGATAAAACGAACGATGATTCGCTACGGTGGGCAAAGGTCAAACCCATGATCGATGCTGCCCGGTCGGCTTCTCAAGACAGCGTGGACTCTGACGTTTGGCCATACGTTCGAGTCCGTCGGAATAAGGAATTCTTCGAGATCCAAGCGGCATGAGCCAACTTTCAAGCGACCTGCTGCAACAGGCGCTGCATTTGGCAAAACTCGACGCAAAGAAACCCAAGCAAGCCAATTTGCGCCGGGCGGTTTCTTCCGCCTACTACGGTCTATTTCACTTTTTGATTGAGCAAGCCGTTTCTCAAGTCATCGGCACGGCCAACAACGTAAAGGACCTTCGGCTATTGGTATCCCGGGCGTTTGTGCATGGCACGATGAAGAAAGTTTGTAGCCAGTTCTGCGCGAAAACTCCTCCGCAGAATATCCTCAAGAATCATTGGAGCTGGCGAAGTAATCAATCCGCCCATTTGCTCGTTACATTCGCGACAACGTTTATCGACCTTCAAGAAGAGCGGCATCGTGCAGATTACGACCTTACAAAACCGTTCACAAAAGCCGAGGCGATTGCGCTCGTGGATTCAAGTATTCAAGCAATGAAAGACTGGAATCATGCCCGTAAGAATCTCGCAGATGGAACCCATCTGTTTTGCTTGTCACTTCTGCTATTCGAAAACTTGCTCAAACGAACTTCGTAAAGATTTTTCGTCAAGAACGGCCCGGGCCGTACGCGGTGAAACTGCGGGGCGCGTTGGCTTTCATTTGCGTCGCGTAATGCGTGAGGCTATCCACGCCGCGTGCAAACTATTGTCATCGGTCACAAAAATCCCGACATGGACTCGATCTGCGCGGCCATTGGCTACGCTGAATTGAAGAGGCTTTCCGGCTGGCCGGATGTTGTGGCTGCGAGGGCGGGGGCGACGAATGCGCGGATTGATTATGTGTTGGAGCGCTTCGGCGTGGAGTCGCCGGTGATGCTCACGGATGTCTCGCCGCGCGTTCATGATGTGATGCAGACGAGCGTTGTTTCCGTCCACGCGGATACGCCGCTGTATGATGCGATTCAGCTTATTGATCGGCGGCGTTTGCGCGGGCTTCCGGTTGTGGATGATAAACGGCACTGCCTCGGGCTGCTGAATGCGTTCAAGATCTCGCATCACCTTTTCCCGCCCCGCGAGGAAGCTCATGCGGCGCGGACGGTGACGGCATCACTGGCGGATGTCGCGCGGACGATTGGCGGGCAGCTTATTTGCGGGAGTCTGACTGCGGTGGAGGAGGATTTCTTTTTGCTCGTCGGAGCGATGCGGCAGGACAGTTTTGGCCCGCGTCTCGCGCAGTATCGGGATGAAGGTCGCAGTGTGCTTGTTTTCGTCGGCGACCGTCCGCATATCCAGCTTCTCGCCATTGAGCACGGTGCGAGGGCGATTGTGGTGACGGGTGGATATGCGATCGAGCCGGATGTGGAAATCGCGGCGCGTGTCGCGGGGATTGCGCTTCTGTCTGCCCCAGCCGACACGGCGACGACTGTGCTGATGTCTCGTGGCAGCGTGCGCGCGGGGCGGATGCTGGAGCCTGCACCGCTGAGCTTCCACCGGGACACGCGGCTTTCGGATGCGCGGCATAAGACTGCGTCGGTGAGCGCGTTTCTATTTCCGGTCGTCGATGATCACGGGGTGATGTGCGGGATTTTGTCGAAGTCCGACTTCATCAAGGACATCCCACGGCAACTGATTCTCGTGGACCACAACGAACTGGATCAAGCCGTGCGTGGGGCGGATCATTTGCCGATCGTGGAGATTCTCGACCATCATCGGCTGGGTGGTTTTACGAGCAGCACGCCGATGCTTTTTTGGAATAATCCCGTCGGCAGTACTTCGACGATTGTCGCACTTTGTTACCGGCAGCTCGGAATCCCGATTGCCCCGGCGATTGCGGGACTGCTCATGGCCGGGCTGATTAGCGATACGCTGAATCTCAATTCCCCGACGACGACTCCGACGGACGCGGAGATTCTAAATCAGCTCGCGAAAATTGCGGGAGTGAACAGTGATGATTTTGCGCGCGACCTTTTCAGCGTCGCGAGCCCGTTGCTCACACTCACGCCCGAGCAGGCTGTGACGGCGGATTCCAAGCCATACACCGAGTACGGGCAGCGCTTCGTGGTTGCGCAGATTGAGGAGCTGACGTTCGCGCATTTCGAGGAAAAGAAGGATGCGCTATTGAGCGCGCTGGAAGAGCGGAGGAAGGCCGAGAAGTTTCTGTTTGCGGCGCTGCTCGTCACGGACATCACGACGCAAGGATCGCTGCTGCTTGTGCGGGGTGAACAGGGCTTCATTTCGCAAATAGATTTCCCGTCGGTGAGTGCGAACATTTGGCAATTGGACGGGGTTGTTTCGCGCAAAAAACAGCTTTTGCCGTATCTCATTGAGTGCATTGGGAAGATGCCGCCAGCGTAGCGGTGCGAACATTTCACCGCGCGGTTTTCTCTGTTGGAATGAGGCTCCGGAAAAATAATCATCGAAACCCTTGCGTGCCGGGAATCAGGTCCGTATAAGGCGCGCCCACGTTTCTAAAAAACGGGTAGATACCGAAGTGGCCAAACGGGGCGGACTG
>JAYTMG010000237.1:0-15056 GCA_043728745.1 Verrucomicrobiaceae bacterium | reverse complement strand
CCACCCCGACCTAGCCGCCACGCTCTTCGCCGCCGCGTGACTCCTTGAAAACCGAAAATCCCAAGCACTCACACTCGCGTGTGCGGGGCCAAAGTTCAGTGTCCCGACATGTCGGGACAGCAAAGTCCACCGAACGCTCGACACGCTCTCTTCCAAATGATTGTCCCGACAGGTCGGGACAGCAGGGGCTATAAAAGCCCCGCTCCGATTCGTCGCTCGTCTCGGGCAAGGCTATCCACATAAATGGCTGTAAGCCCTTGTACGCGACAACCCATGATGGCAGCGAGTGCTATCAGTCTGGCAGCGCCGGTTGGGCACCGCCGTTTGTAGCACCGCCGTTTGCGAGAAAACGAACGAGCGCTCGCTTGCGAAAGTAGTCTGCGGCTTTAGCCGTCGAGGCTTGCCAGTGGAGGCGGGCGCGGGGATGCACTGCGCAACGCCTTTCTGCGAAGCGTTCCCGGTTTTTCTTCGCAACGGTTCGACGGTTAAAGCAGCTCCAGTTGAGCATTATCAATCTAGTTGAGCATTATCAGTCTAGTTGAGCATTATCAGTCTGGCACCACCGTTTGTCCCCGGCACCACCGTTTGTCCCCTGGCACCACCGTTTGCCCCCCGATTCATCGGGACCATGTGCGATTGCCACTTGCGTGGCCTCGGGGCTTAGGAAAGCCCCGCTCCGATTCGCTTTCCTCGATTTCCTTATCGCTCGTCTCAGGCGAGGGTATCCACGTGCGAAACGCCGGGCTATTCTCAGCCATCCCTTCGGGATTCCGCTTCATGGCGCCCGTCTTCCCTTCCTCTAATTCCACTTTTAATCGCAACGCCTCCGATGCGCTGTGGGAAAAAATTCCCTTCTATCGTCAGGCGCGCGATTGACTTACTTCGTGCGTCTGATTTTCTTGGACTTTACCCACCGTGGGCGATTGATCGCCTCTTGCGCCTCATCCTTTAGTCCAACACCTGACCGAACATCTTCCAATCATGAAAATGCTGCACTCTTTCACGACGCTCCTTTTGGGCATCTTAGCGCTCGTTACTCCGGCTTTTGCCGCAAACTCGGACCCTGTTTCTGATACTCTCTCGGTGACTCCTCCGACTGGCCTCAGCGTTTCTGCTCCGCTGGGCGGCACGCTTTCGCCAAACACGCAGACGTTCACTCTTTCGAATACGAGCGCTGCAGCGTTTAATTGGACGGCTGTGAAGACGCAGGCGTGGACGACGGTTTCTCCTGTGGCCGGGAGTCTGGCGGCGGGTGCGACGACGACGGTGACGGTGACTTTGAATCAGTTTGCGGGGCTGCTTCCTCCTGGGACGCAGACGGATATTATTACGATTAAGAGTGCTTCGGGGGGAAATCATACGCGCGATTTTGTGGTCGCGATCGGAACTCCTGTGGCGTTTTCTGAGCCGCTGAATACGAATCCAGGTTGGACGGTTTCCGACCAATGGGCGTTTGGTGTTCCGACGGGGAATGGCGGGGCGAGCCAAGGTTTTGCGGACCCGACGGCTGGCGCGACGGGGTCGAATGTTTTCGGTGTGAATCTCGCGGGAGATTATGCGACTTCTCCGGTCCGCGGGCCGCATTCGGTGACGGCGGGGCCGTTTAATTTCACGGGCAAGGCGGCGGGGAAACTCCGGTTTCAACGCTGGCTAAATACGGACGCGCGGACGTTTGTGGAAGCAACGGTGGAGGTTTCTAATAACAATGCGACTTGGACGGCGATTTATCAAAATCCGACGAACCAAGTCGTGACGGATAACGCGTGGACGCCGGTCCAGTATGACATTTCCTCGGTGGCAAATAATCAGGCCACGGTGTATGTGCGCTGGAGCTATAAGATTGTCTCGACGCAGGCTTTCCCGATGTCGGGCTGGAATATCGATGACGTGGAGTTGCTCGCTTACACACCGGATACGATTACTGTGACGCTCCCCGCTTCTGTGACTGAGGGAGGCGCTGCGGGCGTCGGGACGGTGTCGGTTTCGCCTACGCCGACTTCGCCGCTGACGGTGACGCTGATTTCTTCGGACACGACTGAACTGACGGTGCCGGCTACGGTGGTCATCGCGGCAAACCAGTCGTCGGCGACTTTTCCGATTACGCCGGTGGACGATGTGCTGCTGGATGGAAGCGTGAGTGTGGTGGTTTCGGGGGGGACGCCGGGTGCGACGATTGTCCCGGCGACGATGCCCGTGCATGACAATGAAACTGCGGTGCTCACCCTCACAACGCCGTCGCTATTTACGGAAGGCAACGCGGCATCGGCGGCATCGATTGTCACCGTGAATCAGCCGGTTTCGGAGGCGGTGATTGTCACGCTGACTTCCAGCGATACGACCGAGGCGACGGTGCCTGCGACGGTGACGATTCCGGCAGGCGGAACGTCCGTCAGTTTCTCAGTGATTCCGGTGAATGACACGCTGGTGGATGGGACTCAGCCGGTGAATTTCACGGCATCGGTGATGGGCTGGACGGCTGGTATTTCATCCGGGACGGTGGCGGATAATGAGGCGCGGACGGTGACTATTTCGACTCCCGGTCAGGTGACGGAAGGCCAGACGATTCAAGGCACCGTGAGCCTTACGGGGCAGGCTGTGAGCGATGTGATCGTGTCCCTCGCGACGAACAACACTGGCGCTATCACAATCCCCGCCAGCGTCACGATTCTTACTGGCCAGATGACTGCGACGTTCCCCATCACGACCGTCAATACATTGAGCTTTGAGGGGACTCGACAGGTGCAGATTTCTGGAAGCGCGCCCACATTTACGGTGGCTCCGGCGACGCTGAGTGTCGGCGACAATGAGGCGAGTTCGTTTAGTTTTAACGCGATTGTGGATCCGAAATACCGGGGCGTTCCTTTCACGGTGGTTTTGAACGCTCGGAATGACGTGAATGCTGTGGTCGCGAGCTTTAATGGAACTGTCGGACTCGGCGGGATATGTTCCGATGGGGCGATTACCGTCTCGCCGTCCACGGTGACATTTGTAAATGGCTCGGCCACCGTGCAGGTGACGGTCAGCGCTGCGGCGACAAACGTCACACTCCGGGTGGATGACGGGCTGGGGCATTTTGGCAGCAGTAACTCTATCAACGTCCGCCAGCCCGTAAACGCGTTCACGGAGCTGTTCACGGGCGGTTTGGATTCCAATGACACGCAGGGCTTTTCGTACACATTTGTGCCCGATGGTTCTGCGGCGTTTTACAGCGTCGCGCGCGGAACTGCGGTCGCTTTCCCGACCGACCCGACCGGCGGAACTGTGCTCGGTGCGACGAACGACTCGTCCATCGCCGTTGCCATTCCTGGGCCGAACACCGTGTCTCTTTACGGGACCACTGCGACCAGCATCAACGTCAGCAGCAATGGCTTCATCACGTTTGCTGCCGATGGTAACTCCAACGAGACAATCGTGGACCACTTTTCCAAAAAACGCATCGCGGTGCTATTTGACGATCTGGACCCGACAGGCGGATCGATTTCGTATCGGCTGCTGGCGGACCGAATCGCCGTCACTTGGCAAAACGTGAAAGAGGTCGGCACGACCAATCTAAACAGCGCACAGATCGAGCTCTTTTTTAATGGCACCATTCGCCTCACGCCGCTCTCGCTCACCGCGACGGACGGCCTCATCGGATTATCGAACGGAGCGGGAATCCCTGTGGATTTCGCGGAGACAAACTTCAGCACCCTTCCCGGCACCGCGCTTGGGTTTACGCCTTTCGCAGCGGTCTCCGTCCCCGAAGACGGCACGAGCGGCTCGATCCCTTTCACAATCACGACTCCCGGCGTTTCTCCGACCACCGTGGTGGTGACTGCGACTTCTTCCAACCCAGCGGTTGTCGCCAACAGCGGCGTCACATTTGCCGGTAGCGGAGCCAATCGCTTCGTGCAGATCGTGCCGCTGGCCAATGTGTCGGGAACGACCACGTTGACGCTCTCCATGACTGTCGCAGGCAACACGGTGACGACCGACATCCCGGTCACGATCGTCGCGCTCAATGATGCGCCGTCCTTTACAAAAGGCCCGGACATTACCCTCGCGGAAGACACCGGGGCGCAGACATTCGGCGCTTGGGCGACGGCAGCAAGCGTCGGCCCGGCCAATGAATCGACTCAAGTTCTCAGTTACATCGTGACTGCGGCGAACCAGACGTTTTTCACCGTCCAGCCCGCCATCAGCCCGGCCGGCACGCTCACGTTTACTCCGGCAGCAAATGCGTCCGGCTCGACGACGATTTCGGTCATTCTGACGGATGACGGTGGCGCAATCGGCGGGGGCAACAACGCGTCGCTCGCGCAGACCTTCCAAGTCACCCTTTCGCCAATCAATGACGCACCGTCCTTCACCAGTGGGCCATCGCTGACAGTGAATGAAGACGCTCCTTCGCAAACGGTCGCATGGGCGACCAATCTCTCGGCGGGGCCCGT
Organism: Verrucomicrobiaceae bacterium; assembly: GCA_043728745.1. Classification (GTDB taxonomy): domain Bacteria; phylum Verrucomicrobiota; class Verrucomicrobiia; order Chthoniobacterales; family Chthoniobacteraceae; genus SXWH01. The sequence continues at coordinate 10,626 of JAYTMG010000237.1, read as the reverse complement.
GAGCGAAATCGGACAGACGCTCTCTTTCATAGTCACCAACAACAATAACGCGCTCTTCCTCACGCAGCCGTCGATTTCGTCCAACGGAGCACTCACCTACCGCCCCGCTGCAAATGCTTCCGGCGTCGCGACCGTTTCCGTCACGCTGAAAGACAACGGCGGGACGGCAAATGGCGGCGCGGACACGAGTGCAACGCAGAATTTCACAATCTCGGTGGTGCAGATCAATGAAGCCCCGTCGTTCAGCAAAGGCGGGACGCAAACAGTGATCGAAGACTCCGGCCTGCGCACCGTGACCGCTTGGGCATCGAACATCAGCGCAGGACCGCTGGAATCGTCCCAGCTTCTGACTTTTATCGTCACGAATAACAACAACGCGCTCTTCGCAGTGCAGCCCGCAATTGCGCCAAACGGCACCCTTACTTTCACCCCGGCGCTCAATGTTTCCGGCACGGCGAAAGCGACGGTGTTGCTCAAGGACGATGGCGGAATCGCGAATGGTGGAAAGGATTCCAGCGCCGTGCAGACATTCACGATCAACGTCAGCTCCGCAAATGACGCCCCGGTATTCACAAAAGGCCCGGACCAGAGCGTGCTCGAAGAAAGCGGCGCGCAAAGCGTCCCCGGCTGGGCCACCGGCATGTCGCCCGGGCCTGCCAATGAATCGACGCAAACGGTGAGCTTCCTCACGACTGTCAATTTGCCCGCGCTCTTCTCCACAGCACCAGCGGTCGCCGCAAACGGCACTCTCACCTTCACTCCGGCGACCAATGCGAACGGTGTCGCGACTGTTTCCGTGCGTGCGAAAGATACCGGAGGCGTCGCCAACACCGGCACCGACACGAGCTTGGCGCAGACATTCACGATCACTATCGGGAACATCAATGACGCGCCTTCATTTACGAAAGGCAGCAACCAGATCGTGAATGAGAACTCCGCCGCGCGCACAGTCGCTGGCTGGGCCACTGGGATTTCCGCAGGCCCGAGCGAATCCACGCAGGCTATCACATTTATCGTCGTAGCAGACAACCCGGCGCTCTTCTCCGCAGGCCCCGCAGTGTCTCCGACTGGAGTGCTCACTTTCACCCCGGAGCTGAATGCAAACGGCATCGCGAACGTGACGATCAAGATCACGGACGACGGCGGGACTTCAAACGGCGGCATCAATGAAAGCGCGACTCAGTCCTTCACCATCACGATTAACGCCGTGAACCAACCTCCGTCATTCACCAAAGGAGCAAACCAAACGGTGAACGAAGATGCCGGCGCGCAAACTGTCGCGGGCTGGGCGACGGGCATTTCGGCGGGCCCTCCGGATGAATCGACGCAGATTGTGACGTTCAACATTACGAGCACGAACCCATCGCTCTTCGCAGTGCAACCCGCAGTCGCCACGAATGGGACGCTCACTTTTACCCCTTCCGCCAATGCGAACGGCGCGGTCACCGTCACCGTCACCCCCGTCGATAGCGGCAGCGGCAGTGACACGGGAGTTCCGCAAACATTCAGCATCACGGTGAATTCCGTGAATGACGCCCCGGTTGTCACCTACGGCCCGAACCAAACTGCGGTGTCCGATTCCGGCCCTCGCACGATCCCCGGCTGGGCTACCATCTCCCCTGCCCCGGCAGATGAAATTGCGCAGACGATCACTTACGAAGTTACCACAGACCACCCCGAATTTTTCGCGACAGCCCCGGCGATTTCATCAAGCGGCACGCTGACATTTGAGCCCGCTGATGGCCAAAGCGGCACAGCAACGGTCACCGTCACCCCGCGTGATAACGGCGGCACTTCCAACGGCGGCGTCGATACTGGAGCGATCCGCACATTCACCATCGACATCCTTGGCGGCGTCCAGCTCGGCGGACGCTACGAAGGCCTGCTCCTCCCGGCAAACGGCACTAATCCTTCGCACGGAGCCCACGGCACGGTTTCGCTAAAAGGCGCAATTGATGGCGCATTCACCGGAAAAATCGCCCTCCAAGGCGTCAAATACAGTGTCAAAGGAACCTTCAACAGCGACGGAGCCGCACGTTTCGGCGCGACCCTCACGAACTCGCTCGCCATCGCACGAAAAGGGCAGTCACCGCTTTTCCTCACCCTGCAACTCCGGACCGGCGGGCTCGGCGACCGACTCACAGGTCTCGTGCGCGAAGGGGGCTCCGATCTCTCGCAGGTCGCCGCATTCCGCGTCATTTACAGCAAGACGAATCCCGTCCCGACGAACATCGTTGATCCCGCGTCCGACAAGGGGCGCTACACGGCGCTGCTCGTCTCCGCACCCGCACCAAATAACGGACTCTCAGCCAACCGCTATCCACAGGGAGAAGGCTATGCGACGGCGAAAGTGACATCCGCCGGAGCAGTCACAATCAGTGGTCGGCTGGCCAACGGCACCGCATTCAAATCGAAAGGAAATCTCACCGACGGCTTCCGCTACGGATTCCACATCCTCACAGATTCAAAACGCGGCTCATGCACCGGAATGATCACGTTCCAAGCTCTGTCCGGAAGTGATTTTGATGCGACGGATGTCAACTGGTTCCGCCCATCCAACCCGCGCTCCGTTTACTACCCGCAGGGCTGGCCCTCCGGCATCAAAACGCAGATCCTCGGCTCCCGCTACGTCTATACGCCGGGCACCGCAGTCCTCGCAGTCGGCAGCACCGCCTCAGCGGAACTCTCGCAAGGAAACCTGGCCGCTTCTATCGATCAGAATTTCAGCCTGAGCAGCTTGAACAAGCTAGTCGCCATCTCGCCGCCAAACCCGTTCACGCTTACCATTGCGCCCAAAACCGGCCTCGTCTCGGGAAGCTTCAACGGAAGTTTCACGTCCACCTTCGGCCTCCGCAAGACCGCCATCCGCGGCGTCATCTTCCAAAAGCAGGCAATCGCTGCGGGTTACTTCCTAGGCGTCACGGAGGCTGGCTCCTTCGCACTCGGCGCACCAATTCCATAGGTTGCGTTTGAGCGTTGCAGCGGAGTGCTTTAACAGCGCACTCTCGCCGCGATGAAATTTGGAATCTGCAACGAAATCTTCCAGGGCTGGTCACTCGATGAGACGTTCGACTACGCGAAAAAAACCGGCTACGATCTCGTAGAGCTTGCGCCCTTCACCATCGCCAAATCCGTCACGTCCATCTCACCCGCCGAGCGCCTGCGCATCCGCGACAGTGCAGCCCGTGCGGGCATCGGCATCAGCGGACTCCATTGGGTTCTCGTGCAGGCGGAGGGGATGTATCTCACACACCCGGAAGCCGAAGTGCGTGCGCGGACCTCGGCATATTTTTCCGAGCTCGTAAAATGCGCAGCGGACCTCGGCGGCACGCGCATCATCGTAGGCTCGCCGAAGCAGCGCAACATCATGGACGGCGTGGAACCCGAGCAAGCATGGGCCTGGGCGACCGATGTATTCCGAGATGCCGTGAAGCACGGCGAAGATCGCGGCGTCGTCATTTGCTTTGAACCGCTCGCACCAGCGGAGACAAATTTCGTGAACACCGCAGAAGAAGGACGGCGATTCGCTGCGCAATTTAACAGCAAGGCAATGAGCATCATCCTCGACGTAAAAGCGATGTCCTCCGAAGCGAAAAGCATCCCGCAAATCATCCGCGAAAGCGCGGGAAAATTCGAATACTTCCACGCCAACGACGCCAACCTCAAAGGCCCCGGTTTCGGCGACGTGGACTTTCACCCCATCGCCGCCGCCCTGCGGGAAAGCGGCTATGACGGCACCGTGAGCGTCGAGGTCTTCAAATTCGAAGAAGGCCCCGAGGCCATCGCCAAACAAAGCCGCGACTACCTCCGCAAAACATTCGGCGAATAGCGCCCCAATGTTCCGCTTCATCCACGCAGCCGATCTGCATCTCGACAGCCCGCTCCAGGGCCTCGAGACCCACGAAGGCGCTCCCGCGCAAGTCCTGCGCGGAGCGACACGCCGGGCCGTTGAGAACCTCGTGGAGCTCGCCATCAAAGAGTCCGTGGATTTCCTGCTGATCGCTGGCGACATCTATGACGGCGACTGGAAGGACTACAACACCGGGCTTTTTTTCCGCCGCCAAATGGTGAGGCTGAAAGAAAAAGGGATTCCGGTGTACGTGATTTCCGGGAATCACGACGCCGCATCGGTCATTTCCAAAAAGCTCGCGCTGCCTGAAAATGTCCATGAGTTTTCGACACGCACAGCCGAATCACTCGCAGTCGAAGGAATCCCGGTTGTCATCCACGGACGGGGCTTCCCGCATCGTGCGGTGCCCGAGAATCTGGCTCTGGAATATCCACCCGCGGTCTCGGGCAAATTCAACATCGGACTCCTCCACACGAGTCTCACCGGAGCACCCGAACACGACACGTACGCGCCATGCTCCGTGCAAGACCTGCGGGCCAAAGGCTACGACTACTGGGCTCTCGGACACATCCACCAGCCGTCCGTACTCAGCGAGGAACCGTGGATCGTTTTTGCTGGAAATTGTCAGGGCCGCCACGCCCGCGAAACAGGTCCGCGCGGATGCCAACTCGTGACAGTGAGCGATGAAAACGTAGTCGCGAGCGCCGAATGGCAAACGCTGGATGTCGTGCGATGGTCCATAGTCGAAGCCGACCTTTCCGGAATCGAGCGAGAGCCAGACGCATTGCGCCGCATCAGCACCGAATTGTCCCACGCGATCGAGCAAGCCGATGGTCGTCTCGTCGCCGCGAGAGTGCATCTGACTGGAGCCACTCCGCTCCACGGAAGTCTGCACCAAAATAGCCAGCATTGGCGCGCAGCGATGCTCGCGCTCGTCCAGAATTTCGGCGAGGACTCGTTGTGGATCGAACGTCTGAAGATCCGCACCACGCCGATCTACGACGTTGCCTTGCTGGCAGAACGCGATGCTCTGACTGGATCAGTTTTGAAGGCGCTGGAACAGGCGACGCACGATTCGGAATCCATGCCGGAAGACATCGTCGAAATGCTCGATGCACTGCCCACAGAAGTTCGCGCTGAAGTGGAAAATGACTGGGCCATATCCCGCCGGGCGGAGTTGATGGACGAGGTCCGCGCCATCATTTTGGAATCCCTCGAAACGAAGGGAGAACTCGCCCAATGAGATTTCACCGTCTGCACATTCCCGCATTCGGGCCGTTCACCGACATGGACTTGTCGTTCCCGAAAACGGGGCATGATTTGCACGTATTCTACGGCGAGAACGAAGCCGGGAAAAGCTCTCTCCTCCGAGCCATTCGCGACCTGCTGTTCGGCATTCACGGGCAATCCACGGACAATTTTCTGCATGAGTACAAGAACCTGCGGCTCATCGGAGAGATCGAAAATCGAGCTGGGTTGCGGCTGAATTTCCAGCGCCGAAAAGGGAACAAAAACACCCTTCTCGACGAAGCCGGAGAAGCGCTTCCCGACACGGCGCTCGTCCCATTTCTCGGAAGCGTGGACGCATCGTATTTCGGCACCATGTTCGGCCTCGGAAGCGCCGAGCTTCGCGAAGGTGCAGCCCAACTGCTGCGCGGCGAGGGCGAACTCGGGACCGCGCTCTTTTCGGCCAGTCTGGGCGGGACCCCGATTCAGCGCGTAGTCGATGCGCTCACGGCGGAATCCGAGCAGCTTTTCAAGGGACGCAGTGGTGCGTCGATTCGCAAAGCCGCGGCGGCACACAAGGAACTCGTGAAGCAAAGCCGGGAGTGCGCAATCGCTGCCGACGTATGGGAACAACTGGAGAAAGAAATCGAGCGCCAACAATCCGAGCGCGCCCGCCTCGAACGCGAAATCGCCGCGCATGAAAGTGAATCCGACTGGGTGGGCCGCTGCGAAGCCGCACTGCCGAGTATCGGGAAATTAACGGGCGAGATGAAGCTCCTCGAAGAACTGCCGGACCTACCAAATGTCGCGAACGATTTTGTCGCGCGAGCCAAAGCCGCATGGGCCGGCCTCGGCGATTTCTCGCGCAATGTCGAATCACTCTCGGCGCAAATCGCACAACTCGAATCCAAGCTCGGAGCGTGCGCAACTTCGCCGCCCGTCATGGCGGTGGCGGACGAATTGGATTCGCTCCATCAGGATTTAGGCGCGTATCTCGCAGGGAAAAAAACCCGGACGATTTTGCAAAGCAAGCTGGCCGGAATTGAGCCATCGTTGCTGACTGGAATGAAGTCCCTCGGAATCCAAGGTGCGTTTGAATCGCTGGATGAATTGCGGCTCGGCAGCGCGGCCAATCTCCGCATCAAAGCCGCGGCGGAAGCCGTAAGCGAGGCGAGCCGTCAACGCGAAGAAACCGGGACAAAACTGGAGTCGCTGCGGAGCGCAATCGACGCGCACCAGCACGAATTGCAGTCGTTTTCCGATGCCGACCTAGAGCCGCTCCGGCAGACTCTGGCGATCGCCTCGGAAGCTACGGAATCCTACAAGACGCTGGAAGCAAGCCGCAGCGCAGTCGAAAGCCTCATCCGCAAAGCAAAAGACGAGCAGGCACTCGTGGTTGGCTTGCCGTCCGAACTGGACATCGCCGCGCAACTTCAGATTCCGTCGAGGGCTACGATTCGAAAATATAGCGAGCGATTTACAAAACTGGAACAGGAAGAAAAAGCGGCGGCGAAGAAAGCCCGTGAGGAGAAAGGGAAAATTGCAAAGCTTCAGCAAGAACTCGTGCAGCTCGAACGGCGCGGCGAATTGCCGACCGAAGCATCGTTGCTCGCTGCGAGAGAGCGGCGGGATCACGGCTGGGACTTGGTTCTCAAAGCATGGAAAGGCTCCGGCACCACGGAATCACTGGAGCCGAAACTGCCGCTGGAAGAAGCATTTCCAAAGGCCATCAAAGCGGCGGACGAAATTGCGGATCGCCTGCGCATCGACGCCGAATCGGTGGCCCAAGCGGAAGAAAAGCGAAGCCAGATTCTCACAAACCAAGCAGCGATGGATGCCTCGAAAGCCGAGGGTGATGCCGTGCAAATCTCGAAGCGCGAGTGCCAGGACGCATGGATCGCCGAGTGGAACGCAGCGGAGATTTCACCGCGCTCGCCGGATGAGATGGAAGAATGGCGCGAGGCATGGCTTCAGTTCCGCAGAACCGTCGCAAATCTTCGCGAAGCCGAGGATGTGCTTCGCTCCAAAACGCTACAAACTCAAACCGCGACAGCCGCGCTGGCTGCCGCTCTAAAGGAATCGCCGGATAAATCGTTCGCCGTTCTTTTCGATACCGCACGCAAGCACGTCCAGCATGGCGAAGAGTCCACAGGACGCCGGAAGCAAATCGCCGCGCAGCTAGAAAAATTCCAAGCTGAAAAAGAATCGCTGGAGCGCAAAAGTGCCAGCGTTGCGCAGACGCACGAAGCTGCGGAAGCGAGCTGGAAAAGCGAAAGCGAGTCCGCCGGTTTGCCCTTCAATACACCGCCTGCGTCTGGATTGGCCTTGCTCCGAGAAAGGACGGACCTCATCTCGAAATTTGATCAATGGAAGGACTGCTCCGGAGAACTCGGGCGGACAACCGAAGCGCTCACTGCGTATGATGCGAAGGTTTCCAAAATGGCCGGCCAACTTGGAATAACGTCCGAAAGCACCGAGGCCGGAGTTTCAGCGCTTTGGAAATCGCTCTCATCCGCACGAGCCGCCCAAACGGAATACGAGCAACTCGCCTCCCAAATCAAAGCGGCGAATGACGACCTTGCGCTCGCAAAGCAAAAGGAAACCCACTCGCGTCAATCGCTTGATGAGCTGATGAAACTTGCCGCAATTCGCTCGGTGGATGAATTGGAGCCGACGCTTGCCGGTTTGGAGAAACGCTCCGAAATCCGGAACCGAATCGACGCCCTGCGCTCGATGCTCGGAGGTCTCGCGCGCGGCACGCCCGTCGAGGAATTTGTCGCGCGGATCGAGGCGGAGAACGCCGAAGAACTTCCGCTTCGTCGGACGCGGATTGAAGCCGGAAGGGCGTCCAGAAAAGACGAGCTTCGATTGGTCCACGACGCGTTGTCAGAATCGAAGCGGAAACGCGACGAGCTCGCGAGGGCGGGAGATGCTGCGGCGGACTATCGCCAGCAGGCGGAATCAGTGGCTGCGACAATGACTCAGGACGCATCGCGATTTGTCCGACTTCGCCTTGCCGCGCATTTCCTGCGCGTGCAGATCGAACAATTTCGCCAGCAAAATCAAGGGCCGCTTTTGGAGAAATCGGGACGGATATTCAGCCACATCACCCGCAATGAATTCGACGGTCTCGCTGCAGAAGTGAACGAACAGGATGTCCTAGAGCTTAAAGGGCGCAGGGCAAATGGAGCGACGGTGCCGGTGGCAGGGATGAGCGAGGGCACACGCGATCAACTTTACCTCGCGCTCCGCCTCGCCGCGCTGGATCGTCACCTCGAAAACCACGAGCCGATGCCGCTCATTCTCGACGACCTGCTCATCACTTTTGATAACGCCCGGTCCGCTGCAATCCTGCCGCAACTCGCGGAGCTTTCCCAACGCACGCAGATCTTTCTTTTCACGCATCACGAGCATCTGGTCGAGCTGTGCAGGCAGAATCTCGGCGAAGCGAACTTCCATCTTCACACGCTGCGGAAGAACAAGGCGGTTTGATTGGCCGTTGCGGAAAACTACTTTTCCATCACATCCTCGCTGCACCATGAAACGACGCACTTTTCTCGGACTCACCGTGATGGCATTCCCGGCCATCCTCTCGGCGCAATCACCCGCACGCAAAATCCGCATCGCCGTCATCGGCATGGGCGGACGCGGGATGGCGCACGCTGCGACGCTTGCGAAACTGGATGGCGTGGAAGTTTCCCACGTATGCGACCCGGATGAAAAACGCGCCGCTTCCGCTGCCGCAGCGGTGAACAAAGCGACGGGGAAAAGTCCTGCCACCGTTTCCGATTTTCGCAAGGCGCTGGAGGATTCGAGCATCGACGCCGTTTCCATCGCCACGCCGAATCACTGGCACGCGCCTGCCGCGATTCTCGCGATGGCTGCCGGCAAGCACGTCTATTTGGAGAAGCCCTGCTCGCACAATCCGAACGAAGGCGAATTGCTCGTCGCCGCCGCGCGCAAGCACAAGCGCGTCGTCCAGCACGGCACGCAGCGCCGCTCGTGGAGCGGCATCCGCGAAGCCATGGGCCGCCTTCGCTCCGGCGAGTTTGGGCATGTCCGCTCGTGCCGCGCATATTATTTCAACAGCCGTCCCACGATCGGAAAAGGAACGCCCGGTCCCGTGCCGAAAGAGCTCGATTGGTCGCTCTGGCAAGGCCCCGCGCCTGAGCGCGAATTCCGCACCAATTTCCTGCATTACCATTGGCACTGGTTTTGGCATTGGGGCAACGGCGAACTCGGCAACAACGGCGTCCACATGCTCGATCTCTGCCGCTGGGGCGCGGGCGTGGAACTGCCCGAGCGCACCGTCAGCGCGGGCGTTAAAGCCGGCTTCCCCGAAGACGACCAGGAGACGCCCGACACAAACACCGCGACGTTCGATTTCAGCACACCGCAAGGCCCCGTGACGATCTCGTGGGAGTGCCGGAGCTGGATGAATAAAACCCCGCTCGACCCGCAGCACGACGTCGCCTTTTTCTGCGAAAAAGGAACGCTGCTCATCACCGGAAACGCCTACACCATCCACGACATAAAGGGCGTCAAAACCGGCGAGGGCAAAGGAACCGGCGGCGATGAAGGGCACTTCCAAAACTTCATCGACGCGATCCGTGGCAACGCAGATCTCAATTGCGAAATCGAGGAAGGACACAAGAGCACGCTCCTTTGCCACCTCGGCAATTCCGCACTGCGCACAGGCGACGCAAAGCAGCTTTGGAAACGCGAATATCGCCCCGGCTGGGAGCCCGTCGTATGACCGCGCCAACTCCGCTCGGCAACGGCCCATCCATCGCAATCGGCGCTCCATTTGGGCGCATCGATCGCTCCACTTCCACGGAAGGACGCGCCATCGTCATCCTCCACCGACTCACCGGCGAAAAGGATCGCGAACACTACGGCCCGAGTGAACTCCGCGACGACACTTGCGCTGCGCTCCACGAGGCCGGATGGCCCGCTCGCTGGAGCTTGGGCGGAGTCTGCGTGGAAATGGAAGATGCCGCGAACTTCGCCATCGCTGGATACACATGGTTCACTTTCGACATCTCCCCTCACCTCTCTCCGTTTGCGGATGACGCGACGCTAGACACCCTCGACACCCGCATCGTCGCTCTCGAAGACATCGGCTGCTACCCGCTCGGCTGGCATGAAAGGCACCTCGCCGACGGCATCGACGAAGAATCTCTGGCTCGCGCCGCTGTGAAGTTTGGCCCGGCGCTGACTCACGTAGAACAACTCATGGAGACGCTCCGCACGAATTGGAGCGGACGCGGCGAGCTGCCCGACATCGAGCTCAGCATGGCGCGCGCATTGCGCCGCACCACCGCAAATGAGCTTCGCTTTCTCACCGCCGAACTCAAGCGCCGCGGCATCCACGCCAATGTCATCGCTCCGTGTCTCGGGCCGGATTTTCAAGTCGGACTTCAACCCAGCGAACCACCGGACATCGCGGGCTTCGCGGAAATTCTCGGCAGCACCCGGCTTGCCGCGCCGGGGGCCGCTCACATCGACGCCTCGGAGAACGCATTCTTCAGCGCCCTGCGCCACATCGC
>JAYTMG010000236.1:0-6923 GCA_043728745.1 Verrucomicrobiaceae bacterium | reverse complement strand
GGGCGGGACTCGAACCCGCAACCAACGCCTTAAAAGGGCGCTGCTCTACCATTGAGCTACCAACCCGTTCCGTAAAACGGAGGGTGGGAAGTAAGCGGTCCGGCGGTCGGGCGCAAGCCTGAATACGGGTTTTTTCATTATGGGCGGTTTCTTTGAACTTCCGGGGCGTCGCTTTGTCGAATCACGGTTTACTTCCACAATTCATCCGTTCATCGTCCGCACTTCATGAAGCTTTCCTGGCTCCTTATTCCCGCTCTCGCCGTCTCCAGCGCTTTTGCGCAGCAGGCGGAAATCCGAAAGTCTCTCGCCCGTATCAATAATACGGCGCAGGAGTTCAACTACCGTGTGCCGTGGCTGCCAGGCGCAATCGGCGGGGGCTCGGGGACGGGCTGGGCTGTGGCGAACGATCGGCTTATGACGAATGCGCATGTTGTTTCGAATGCGCGGCTGCTCACGGTGGAAAAAGAGGGCGACCCGAAAAAGTATGTCGCCACGGTGGAGCACATTGCCCACGACTGCGATTTGGCGATTTTGAAAGTGGAGGACAAGGATTTCTGGAAGGATGTGAAGCCTTTCCCGATCGGTGGCGTGCCGGAGATTGAGACGACGGTTTCCGTTTATGGATACCCGATTGGCGGCGACCGTCTCAGCGTGACGCGCGGGGTGGTTTCGCGGATCGATTTTCGGACGTATTCGCATTCGGTGATGGATTCGCATTTGTGCATCCAGATCGACGCGGCGATCAATCCGGGCAATTCGGGCGGGCCGGTTTTGCAGGATGGCAAGGTCGTGGGCGTGGCGTTTCAGGGGTTCACTGGCGATGTCGCGCAGAATGTCGGCTACATGATTCCGACTCCCGTGGTGCAGCATTTTCTGAAGGACATCGCGGATGGGAAATACGACCGCTACATGGACTTGAGCGTGACGACTTTTCCGCTTCAAAATCCTGCGCACCGCAAGGCGCTGGGCTTGCCGGATGATGACCGCGGGGTGGTGGTGACGGAAGTTGGGAGCGCGAGCGTTTGCTTCAGCCACTTGAAAGCGGGCGACGTTCTTTTGAAAATCGACAACGTCGATATTGCGAGCGACGGGCTCGTGGAATTGGAAGGCGAGCGCGTGATTCTCGCGGAGGTCGCAGAGCGGAAGTTCAAGGACGACGTGGTGAAATTTGACATTCTGCGCGATGGGAAACCGATGAAGGAGGAGGTGACTTTCAAAGCTCCATTTCCTTTCATTCATCAGGCGAACAGCTACGTGCCGCCGCGTTACGTGATGAACGCGGGGCTGCTCTTCCAGCCGCTAAACCGGAATTTGATGGCGGCGTTTCAGTTCCAAAATCCGCGCGTGATGTATTTCTTCACGCACTTCGTGGACGACGAACTTTACAAAGACCGCGATGAAGTCGTCGTGCTCACCACGCTTCTTCCGGACCCGATCAATACTTACCTCGAAGAGTTCCGCGAGGGGATCGTGCAATCGGTAAACGGAAAGGCGATTCGCAATTTGAAAGAGCTCTCGGATGCCTTTGAGCAAAAGGCAGAGCAGCTTGTCATCAGGTTTGAAGGAACTGGCCGTCCGCTGGTTCTCAATGCCTCCGACGTGGAAGCGGCGAAAGAGCGTATCCGCAAACGATACAACGTCCAACGCGAGTCGAATATCGCGGAAGGAACCGAGTAACCCACACTTTTTACTGACATGCTTCGCACATCTATTTTTGCCATCGCCGCCCTCGCCACGCTGTCGCTCCACGCAGAGGACAAACTGAGCGTCGTGCGCGTCAATATCACCAGCCAGCCGTGGGATTTCCTCCGGCCGTGGGGGAAAAAACAACCGCAAACCAAGCGTGCCATCGGTGCCGTTTTGCAAGGCGGGAAAGTGCTCGTCACCGGCGACCTTGCGGCCAATGCGGCGTTCGTCGAATTTGAATCGCCGGAGGGTGGACGAAAGGTTCCCGCGACCGTGGAATTTGTGGACTACGAAGCGAATCTCGCGTTGCTGAAAACCGACGACGCGGAGTTCATGAAAGGCATCCCGCAACTCGCAGTCGCGGAGAGCAACATCGGCGACCAACTCACGGTCTGGCAGCTCGAAAGCAACGGACGGCTTCTGAAGACGGACGGCCCGCTGACGACCGCAGAAAACCTTGTCTATCCGGTCGATGGCGCGTTTTTGATCTATCGCATGACGGTGCAGATGCAGGGGCGCGACAGCAGCTTCACGCTCCCCGTCGTGCGCGATGGGAAACTCACCGGCGTGCTCATGGCGTATGACAATGCGTCGAACAACGCGAACCTCGTCCCTGCGCCAGTTATCGAGCATTTTCTCAAAGACGCGGCAGACGGGAAATACGACGGTTTTCCGCGCGCTGGTTATGCGATGAGTCCGATGCGCGACCCGGCGCTTCGGCGCTATGCAAAATTGCCGGCTGATGTGACGGGCGGCGTTTATATGAACACGATCGCGAAGGACGGCCCTGCCGCAAAAGCCGGGGTGAAGAAAGGCGACGTGTTGGTTGGAATCGACGAGTTCGCCGTGGATCAAGACGGCAATTTCCCGCACCCGAAATATGGCAAGATTCCGGCGGGACACATTTTTAGCACGATGCACTTTGTCGGCGACACGGTGAAGCTGCACATCCTCCGCGACGGCGTCGCACAAACGGTCGATGCCACGCTTTCGAGGAAGTCACCGGAGGACTACGTGATCGATCCTTACATCATGGATAAAGCGCCGCGGTTCTACATCCTCGGCGGCCTTGTCTTGCAGGAGCTGTCGCGGCAGATGCTCCGGGATTTCGGGGCCGACTGGCTCCGCCGCGCACCGGAACGCGCTGTCTATATGGACCGCTATCAGTCCGAGCTTTTCGAAGACGGGCCGAAGAAAATTGTCTTCCTCACGCGTGTCCTGCCGACGCCCGCGACCGTGGGCTACGAGGAAGTGACGACGCTGCGGGTGACGAAGATCAACGGTGTGGAATTGCAGAGCCTCGCAGACGTTCCCGCCTCGCTGGAAAAGGCGGCGAACGGGTTTCACAAAGTCGAGTTCGACGAAGACCCGAAGACCATCTACCTCGACGCCGCGCAAGTCAGCGCCGTGGAGCAGCAGGTGCAGCAACAGTATCGGCTGCCGTCGCTCAAGCGGCTGGAGTAGGGGAATGACGAATGTCGAATGTCGAATGTCGAAACCTCGTGACGAGGGAAATTTCCCGAAGAGATTTTAGAATCGAGATGAGCGCAAAACCATGATTTCAGAATAGAGTTCCGAACGTCGAATCTTCGTCATTCGTCATTCGTCATTCGTCATTCGTCATTTTCAAAATGCCTTGGCTCCAGAACTACGATCCTCTTCACTCGCTCGCGGGCTCCACGCTGGTTGCGGCGATCCCGGTCGTGCTGCTGCTGGCGCTGCTGGCGTTCTGGCACGTCCGCGCGCACTACGCGGCGCTCATCGGGCTGGCGTCGGCACTCGCGGTGGCAGTGTTCGTTTTCAAAATGCCTGCGGAACTCGGCATCGCGGCGGCTGGCTACGGCGCAGCGTTCGGGCTTTTTCCGATCGGTTGGATCGTGTTGAACGCGGTGTTTATTTACCAACTGTCGGTGGCGTCGGGGACGTTTAATCAGCTCAAGGATCAAATCGCATCGCTTGCGGGTGACCGCCGTATCCAAGCGCTGCTCATCGCATTTTGTTTTGGCGCATTTATCGAGGGATGCGCGGGCTTTGGCGCACCGGTGGCGATCAGCGGAGCGATGCTCATCGGGCTTGGTTTCAAGCCGCTGGAGGCCGCGAAGCTTGCACTCATCGGCAATACCGCGCCGGTGGCATTTGGCAGTGTCGGTATTCCGCTCATCACGATGGCGAATGTGACGGGGCTGGACCTCATGCAACTCAGCGCGATGACCGGGCGGCAGCTCCCTGTCTTCTCGCTCATTGTGCCGTTCTGGCTCGTCGCCGCCCAAGTCGGCTGGCGCGGGATGGTGCAAGTGTGGCCCGCGTGCCTCGTTTGCGGCGGCGCGTTTGGGATCACGCAGTTCGCCGTGAGCAATTATCACGGGCCGTGGCTCGTCGATATTGCGTCCGCCGTAGTCGCGATGGTCGCGCTCGTCGGGTTGCTCCGCTTTTGGCGACCGGCGCAAGATGCAGCCTCGCGCAGTGGCCGGTACTCATTCCGCCCTTGGCTGCCGTGGGTGTTGCTGTCGCTCGTAGTCGGACTTTGGACCACGCCTTTCGCGAAGACGCTGCTCAATGGCTACGCGCCTTCTGCAAAAGCGGTGAGCACCTGGCAGGCACCGATCATTCAAGTGCCCGTGCTCGCCGGGAATGTGCAGAAAGTTCCGCCTGTAGCACCAAAGCCGGAGATCGAGAAAGCAGCCTTCACTTTCAACTACCTTTCCGCCACGGGCACCGCGCTGCTCATCGCCGGCTTTCTTTCCGCAGCGTTGCTCGGCATGACGCTGTGGGACACGGTGCGAATCTACTGGATGACGCTCCTGCGGGTTCGCATTTCGCTCCTCACCATCGCTGTGATGATGGCGCTCGGCTTCACCACCCGCTACTCGGGCACCGACACGACGATGGGCCTCGCATTCGCCGCAACCGGATCGTGGTTCCCATTTTTTTCACCCCTGCTTGGCTGGCTGGGCGTCGCGCTCACCGGCAGCGACACATCGTCCAACGTCCTCTTCGGCAACCTCCAAAAAGTCACCGCCGAGCAAACCGGCATTTCGCCTATCCTGACATGCGCGGCGAACAGCTCCGGCGGCGTGATGGGAAAAATGATCGACGCCCAAAGTATCGTCGTCGCACAGACCGCAACCGGCGGCGTCGAAGATGCACCCGACGCTGGCACAATTCTCAAAGCAGTCTTCTGGCACAGCCTCGCCCTCGCGCTGCTAGTCGGCGTGCTCGTCTGGCTCCAAGCCCGCGTGTGGCCGTGGATGATTCCGGGCGGGTAGAGGGGGGCGAATGACGAATGACGAATGACGAAACGCAAGCGAGTTGATTCCGCCACACGCTTGCGACTTCGTCATTCGTCATTCGTCATTCGTCATTCGTCATTCGTCATTCGTCATTCGTCATTCGTCATTCGTCATTCGTCATTCGTCATTCGTCATTCCCTACTCCTCTTCCACGAGGTTGAAGCTCACGTCCGTGATTCCCGCTTCCGCTGCGCAATCGAGGACATCCATTGTGCGTCCGTGTTTGGCCGATTGCTCGCTCGCGATCGTGATGACGGCGGGCGTCTTGGCGGCGTCGCAGTTTGCTTTCACGCGCTTGAGGATGTCGCGGAGCTTGGGCATTACCTTGTCGTTGGCGGCGGCCATCGGCTCTTCGTTGAGAAGGACGTCGCCCTTCGCCGTTACGGAAATCACCTGCTCGTCGGCGAATGGAACTTCCTTCGCGGTATCGACAGTGCCGGGCAGTCGGCAGTTGTGCTCCTTCTCCACTTTCACCGCGCCTGCCATGACCATGAAAAAGAGCATGATGACGAAGACGACGTCGATCATCGGCGCGATCTGAAAGCCCACCGTTCCTTCGTTCGGATCTACTGCGACGCGTTTCATCGGCTAGCCGCCCTCCTTGTTATAGACGGAGAAAGAAACATCCGCGATTCCGGCTTCGCCCGCGGCGTTTAGAACATTGTTGATGCTCAGCGCTGTCGCGTCGCGGTCGCCGCGAATGACGACCCGAAATTCCTGATTTGCGCCCTTGGCCTGCACTCGCTCGCCGTTTTTCTTGATGAGCTTGATCTGCTCTGCGACTTGCTTGATGTCCTTGTACTCTTTGCCGTCGATGTTGAAGATCGGCTTCTTCTTCGCAGCGTCCCACAGCACGTTCACGATGGCCTCGTTGCGAGAGCTATCTTTCTTTAGACCATTTGGGGAGACGGGAAGATTCAGTCCTTTCACGTTCACTTTAATGACCTGCGCAGACGTGATGCTCATGAAAAAGATGAGCATCACCAAGAGCACGTCGATCATCGGCGCGATCTGGAACTCCGGTTCCCCGTCACTTCCGCCTCCTCCACCACCCATGTCAGAAAGTCCTCCGGTTCATGGTTGCGGGTTGATTAAGCGTGCGGTTCGGGTTGCGATTGATGCACCCAGTTTGGGAGGGCGGCGTAAAGCTCATCATCGCCGAGGTGCGCTCCGACCATGTGTTCGTAGGGCATCTTCTTGAAGACGCCACCGATGGTATCCTGAAGATCGTGAACGAGCTTTGCGGAGCGATTGCGCAGCCAGTAATAACCGAAAAACGCTGGAATCGCGATCAGCAGACCCGCCGCCGTGGCGACGAGAACGTGGCCGATGGCCTCCGAGAGCTTCGACGGGTCGCCGATGCCTGAGGTGCCCAGGGTGGCGAAAGCGCTGATCATTCCGAATACCGTGCCGAGCAGTCCAATCATGGGAGTGCAAACGCCGATGACCGAGAGGTAGCTGATGAAATACTGCATCTGCGCGTTCTCTTTCGAGACCTCGGCACCGGCGGCCTCCTCGGCGGCGTGCTTCCCTTCACCGGCCATGCCCAGCGCGGCACGAACCACATTGGTGAAAGGCGAAGGGTTGTTTTTGCAGAACTTATACGCCCCGACATAATCGCCGGTGCGGAAGAGATTTTTCACGCCGCTGAGATGTTCCTCCGGGATGAAGCGTTTGCGATTCGTGATGCGCCGCAGACCATCCACCAGCAGATAGACCGTTGCGACGGAACAAATTCCAATCGGGAACATAATCCAACCGCCGAGCTTGATTTGATCCATCAGCGACATTTCTGGCGTGACCTTGGTGGCATCAGCCGCAGCGGGATCTGGAGCGGCGGCAGGCGCGGGCGCTTTATCCTGCGCGGAAGCGGCGATGAGGCCGCCGAAGACGAGCGAGACGACTGCGATGAGCGGAAATAGAAAACGGTGTTTCATGGAAGGTGAT
>JAYTMG010000235.1:0-23661 GCA_043728745.1 Verrucomicrobiaceae bacterium | reverse complement strand
AGAAGGGCCGGAGTTCGCAAATTTTGAGCTACTACCCGGCAGCGGCTACGTCTTGGCGGGCAGCACTGCATCGATCTCGATTACCGACGATGACACCACCAAACCGCTCGTGCGCCTCATCACCAAAAGCAGCGATGCCAGCGAGGCGGGAGACAGCGGGCAATTCATCGTCGAGCGATTCGGCAGCACGGCCACTGCGCTGAGTGTGACGGTCGCTTTGAGCGGCACCGCGACAAACGGAACCGACTACGTCAATATCCCGACGACCGTGACCATCGCCGCCGGGCAATCGCAAGTGCTTGTCGATGTGACGCCAATTGCCGATGCGCTCATCGAAGGCGCGGAGACGGTGATCCTCACAATCAGCGCCGCTACGCCGTATATCCGCCCCGCTTCGTCTGCCGACTACACGGGCACAGTGACGATCACGGACGCACAGACGCCGGGCGTTTCTATCGTGGCGAGCGACGCTGCCGCTGCGGAAGCCGGGAGCGATCCGGGGATATTTGTAATCACGCGAACCGGCGCAACGACGGGGGCGCTCGTCGTTCAACTCGGGCTCACGGGCAGCGCGTTGCAGGGCGTGGACTACGCGACTATCCCGGCGCAGGTCACCATTCCGGCGGGTAGCGATTTCACCACGGTGGTCGTCACGCCAATCGACGATGGAATCGGCGAGCCCGCACAGACCGTCCGGCTATATTTGCGCGCCAACAGCAACTACGCGATCGGCACGGCAGGCGATGCGACCGTGACGATCACTGACAATGCCGACGTTCCATACGTGACCGTCGGCACCACCGCTTCCGCTAAAGAATCCGGCACAAACGGCACATTCAAAATTTCCACGCAGGGCACAGGCAGCGGGAACATCACAGTAAACTACACGCTCTCCGGCACAGCGACGAACGGCACCGATTTCACGACGCTTACGGGCACATTGAGCATCGGAAAAAACACCACCGCGACGATCGCGGTCGTTCCGACGCAGGACTCCGACAATGAGGGCTACGAGAATGTGACACTCACCCTCACGCCCAATGCCGCCTACACACTCGCGATCGATAGCTCGGCGTCTCTAAACATCGAAGACGACGAGCTTCCGCAAATTAACGTCTCCACGACCGATGATTTTTTCAGCGAAAATGCGGGCAACACGGCGAAGTTCTTTGTCTCCCGGACGGGTGCGACAACAGCACCACTGACGGTGAACTACACGATGTCTGGCACCGCGACTTCGGGCGCTGATTACACGGCCCCCACAGGCTCCGTGACCATCGCCGCTGCCGGAACTGGTGCTTACGTGGACATCGCAATCCTCGGCGATGCGCTGCTCGAAGGCACAGAAACGATCACGCTGAACATCACGCCCGACGCCACTTACAACGTGGGATTTGGCTTCGCAACTTACGACCTCGACGACGCGGAATCGCCAACGCTTTCGCTGCGATTCAATCCAAACGCGGCGACGGTTGCGGAAAACGTGGGCACTGCAACCGCGACGATCACTTTGAGCGCAGCATCAGCAACTACGGTCACTGTTCAGACCGTGCTAAATAGCGGCACCGCGCTCGGCGGCGGCATCGACTACACACTGGCAAGCGAAGTGGTGCAGTTCGCTCCGGGTGAAACGAGCAAGGTCATCAATATCCCAATTTCCGACGACACGCTGCCGGAGGCCAATGAGACGATCATCCTGACGCTCGATAATCCGACGAACGCACGCCTCAGCAGCACAGCCGCGAATACAGTCTTCACACTCACGATCACCGACAACGATGCAGCGCCGCCGGCAACTGTCGGCTTTACGAGCACGACGGGCACGGGCGTGGAATCGGTAGGCACGGCTCCGCTGTACGTGACGCTCAGCGGCCCGCAGACTGGAGTGGTGACGGTGGATTTCGCGGTGACGGGCGGCACCGCAACGACTGCGGACCACACGATCACGGCGGGCACGTTGACATTTGCCGCAGGCGAAATGGCGAAGCGCATTCCAAACAGCATCGTCGATGATGGCGACCAGGAACCCTCGGAAACAATCGTCCTCACGCTCTCAAATCCCAGCGGGGCCGCACTGAGCGCAAACACCACGCACACTTACACCGTCACGGACAATGACTCGCAAACTCTCTCGATTGCAGCGACGGCATCGAGTGCATCGGAGCCCGGAACGCACGGACTTTTCACCATCACCCGCGCGGGAGCAACAACCTCCGCGACGACGGTGAACATTACAATTTCCGGCACCGCCACTGCTGGCGGCGATTACGATGCAATCCCCGCGACCGTGACACTCGACGCTGGTTCCGCCACGAAAACTATCCCCGTGACGATCATCGACGACGCGACCGGCGAGGGCAGTGAAACCGTGATCGTGGCGCTCGCGGCGGGCCTTTACGGGATTGGCTCGCCGAGCACCGCGACCGTCACAATCGCGGACGACGAACCGACCGTTACGATCGGAGCGAGCGACTCTTCCGCAGCGGAAGCGGGCATTGATCCCGGCGCGATTGTCATCACACGCACCGGCAGCACGACCGCGAGCCTCACGCTCAATGCGACTATTTCAGGCACGGCCAGCGCGCCCTCCGACTACGCGGCATTTGCGTTGCCGATCGTGATACCTGCGGGCAGTTCGTCGCTCGCTCTTTCGATCGCGCCAGTGGACGATTCCGCGCCGGAGGGAAATGAGTCGGTGATCGTGACATTGAACATCGCGCCGGGGTATCTGATTTCCGGCCCCGCAAGCGCAACGGTGACGATCGCGGACGATGATGTGAACTCCGCGCCAAGCGTGGCAATCAATAGTCCGACCATCAGCACCGCAACATTACCGCACGGAGTCGGCCTCGTATTGGAGGCGACTGTGAATGATGATGGCAAGCCGGCGGGCAGCATTCTCACGACAACTTGGAGCATGGTGAGCGGGCCGGGCATCGTGACCTTTGGCGATGCTGCGCAACCGGACACGACCGCAACATTTAGCACAGCGGGGACGTATCTCATCCGGCTCTCAGCAATCGACGGCGAGCTCACCACCAATTCCGACCGCACTATTACCGTCCTCCAAGCCGCGCAAGCATGGACCGGCGGGAACATCGCCGCTGCGACCCCGACCGGAAGTTATTCCGAAACGGACGGCACATTCACGGTGAATGGCGGCGGGACCAACATCAGCGGAACGGCGGATACGTTCTATTTCGTGCAACATCAGCTCGTAGGAAATTGCGACTTCCGCGCGAGAATCGCGAGCATGACCGGCGGCGGAACATCGGCAAAAGCGGGCGTGATGATCCGGCAATCCACAGCCGGGAATTCGCGCGGCGCATTTATGTCCGCCTACGGGACCGGCGCGACTTCCAGTTCGTGGCGGACTCGCGCGACGGACGGCGCAAGCTGGGCGACGGTGAATGGCACCGGCGCACCTTCATTCCCTCGCTGGGTCCGAGTGGTCCGAAATGGAAGCAGCTACTCGGGTTTCACCTCGATCGACGGCACGACATGGACCGCCGTGGGAAGCGCAGGAACCATCAGCATGAGCGAGCCGCTTCTCATCGGACTCGCGGTCACTTCAAACAACACGAGCGCGCTCTGCACGGCGGTTTTCGACAACGTGAGCATCCTGCAAACGAGCAACGTCGCCCCGTTCGTCAGCGCCGGTCCGGATGGCTCGACCATTCTCCCGCAGCCCGCCGCGCTGGGCGGAAACGCGAGCGACGACGGACTGCCGGGCGCTCTCACGACCGCATGGATAAAGCGAAGCGGCCCTGGCACCGTGACATTTGCCGACTCGGCTGCGGAATCCACGACTGCGGGATTTAGCGCGCCGGGCACGTATGTCTTGCGGCTCATCGGGGACGACACACAGGTGAAAACGTTCGACGATGTGACCATCACGACGAGCGTGCCGACGGTGAACGTCACCGCAAATTCGCCCAGCGCCACCGAAGCAAATGGCGGTGTCGCCGCTTACACGATCACTCGCACAGGCTCCGGCGACTCGACGATGGCAGTTCAGTTTTCTGTTAGTGGAACAGCGAGTGTTGCCGACTACACGAGCACGACCCTCGGCAACGGCGGGCTGTCGATTCCCATCGGCTCCACAAGCGCGGTGGTGAGCGCGGCGATTGTGAAGGATGCGCTCATCGAAGGGACTGAGACGCTTGCTCTCTCCGTCACCGCAGCGAGCAGCTACACGCTCGGCGTCAGTTCTTCGGCAACCGTGGACATCATTGATGCGCCCGTTCTTTCAATCGCTGCAACGGACCCGAGCGCTACCGAACTCGGCCTCACAACCGGATTATTCTCCGTCATTCGCAGCGGGCCGACGGACAGCGCTCTCGCCTTCACCGCGAGCAGAAGCGGAACCGCGACAGCCGGATTGGACTATCTGGACGAAGGAACGTCATTCTTTATTTCCGCCGGGCAAACGCAGGTCGCAATCATGGTCAATCCACTCGCCGATACGCTCGCGGAGGGCAGCGAAACTGCGACGCTCACACTCATCGAGAACGGTGACTTCGCCCTCGGAGCTGCGTCGGCCAATGTAGTCATCGCCGACTTGCCGGCTGACGATTGGCGACTGGCAAAGTTCGGTGCCGACGCGAGCAATTTCACCATCGCAGGCGACCTCGCAGACCCCGATCGCGACGGCATCGTCAATCTCCTCGAATACGCATTTTCTCACAATCCGCTGACCTTTGATGAACCCCCGTCCCTCGGCTTCGGCGGCGGCGACCTCTCGCTGACTTATCGATTCAATCTTCTGGCGCCAGACCTCACGTATGTCGTCCAGAAAAGTACCGACGCAGCGAATTGGCAGCCAGCGCTTCCGGTGGACGAAATCATTTCGGACAACGGAGCAGTCCGCGTCATTCGCGCTCATGTTCCGATAGGCGGTGAAGCGTCAACTTTCCTGCGTCTGCGAGTAACCCGCCCATAAAACGAATCTTGCCCGCAGAGCCTGAAAGAAGCACTCTTCGCCCATGAAGACAAATCTCTCCGAATGCCCGTCCTGCAACTCACGAATCATCATCGTGAACGAGCCGCTGCCATCACTCGATCGCCGTGGATTTTTAAAGAAAACAGCCGCCGCTGCTTTGGCCCTCGCCGCCGCCCCAGTCGCCCGCGCCGCGAAGAGTGAAACGCTCGTCCAGCAGCTCCACAAGAGCCTCACGGAGGCACAGCGCAAAGCCGTGTGCTTCGCGTTCAACGACCCGAAACGCTCGCTGGTGGACAACAATTGGCAGATCGTCCCGCAGACCGTCGGCGGCTTTTTTAATGCGGACCAGCAAGCGCTCATTCGCGATATTTTTACCGGCCTCCACTCGCCGGAATATGCCGAGACCGTGATGAAACAAGTCGCGAGCGATTCCGGGACTGCCGGGTTTGCTTCGAGCAGCGTCGCTCTTTTCGGCGAGCCGGAGAGCGGCAAGTTTGAGTTCGTCCTCACGGGCCGCCACTGCACGCGACGCTGCGATGGAGACAGCGTGGAAGGCGCGGCGTTTGGCGGCCCCATCTTTTACGGACATGCCGCGGGAGGCTTCAACGAGGGTCCGGCGCACGAAGGCAACGCCTATTGGTTCCAGGCAAAGCGCGCGAACGAAGTCTTCAAAATGCTCGATGGCAAACAACGCGAAGCGGCGCTCCTCGAACGCGGTCGCGAAGAAATAAGCGACGACACCGTGAAACTCACCGGCAAGAAAACCGGTCTCGACGGACTCGCCGTGCGCGACATGTCAAAGGATCAGCAGGACGGCGTCCGCGCCGTCATCCGCGATCTGCTCGCTCCGTTCCGCAAAGAAGACGCCGACGAAGCGATGAAGCTCATCACTTTTGAAGACCTCCACATGGCGTTCTACAAAGCAGGCGACATCGGCAAGGACGGCGTGTGGGACGTCTGGCAGCTCGAAGGGCCAAACATGGTCTGGCACTTCCGCGGCTCACCGCACGTCCATGTGTGGGCCAATATCCGTGCGTGATTCGCGGAGCTAATCATCATCCTCATCCCGCCCGGCCGCCCATTCCGGGTATGGCGCGGCGCTGCCTTTCATGGCGTGCCAAAGGATACGGTTCAGCACGTCCTCGGGGGCTTTGTCCACTTCGCGGAAATTGAGCGATGCCGACTTCAGCGCGTTGCTGCGAAGGAGTGCGTCTTTGATCAACTCGATGGGCGTGTTCATTTGATCGAGCGGGACGTTTGCAGGCAGCGCTTTGTATGGCGTGAAGTCAGCCTTTTCCGTGAAGCAGTCGGACATCGGCGTGGCGCTGGCGTCGAACTGGTTCATCGGCGGGAGACCGAGGATTTGCTCGATCGTGCGGATGATGCTGGTCGTGTTGTATTGCGTGCTGATGACTTCGCCGCGCTTCGTGTATGGGCTGATGCAGTAGGCGGTCGTGCGGTATCCGCTCACATGATCCCAACCGGCTTGCGGGTCGTCCTCGATGGCGAAGATTGCAGTTTCCTTCCAGAACTTGCTGTGCGAAATGGCCTCGACAATTCGGCCAAATGCGAGGTCGTTGTCGGCAAGATACGCGGCGGGAGTCGGGGAGCCTTTGCTGGTCCCGTTAGTGTGATCATTTGGAAGGCAGATGAAGATCAGATTTGGGAATTCGCCTTTCTCTTCAAACTGCTTCAGCTCGCGAATGAAAAAATCGGCGCGGTACTGATCGGGCACTTCCATCGACCAGCCGACATAGTCCGTGGGGACGTAGGGTTTGAGCGATTCCAAGACGGGGTAGCTGGCGAAAATCACGTCATCGGTCTCGCCTTTCCACTTGCGGTAGCAGTCGAGAAATTTGGGAGAACCTTTGCGCTGCGGGTCGCGCCATTTCACATCCGGCGCGGCAAACTCGCCATAGTTGCGCAGCGTCTTTTTGTGTTTGATCGCGTTATCCCACAAAAAGCCGCCGGGCGAATACGCCAGCGCGTCGGCCTCATCGTCGCCCATCCCGTCGGGATAGCTGCGGGGAAATCCGGCGAACGATTTTTCCAGATAATCCGTGGCAAATGCGGAGGTGCTCCACTGATGTCCGTCGGCGCTGAGAATCCCTGCGCAATACGTGTTATCGAGCAGCACAAAATCGTTCGCGAGCTTGTGAAGATTCGGCGTGATTTTCTCACCGAAGATACAGAGTTCCGGATCGCCGTTCCCTTTCGCGATGTCGCCAAGCACCTGATCGTAAGTGCGGTTCTCCTTGATGATGTAAACGACGTGCTTGAACACGCTCGGCTCGCCAATCCGCTCTGGCACAGGCCGCGCGGGCTGGTCGGCCCGCGGCGGGAGCTTGCTGGCCACGATGGCTTCACGGCGAAGGTTGCGCAGGACAGTCTCTGTGAGCTTCGGCAGCGCTTCGTCCTTTGGTAACGGGACGAGCGAGATCGAGCCGGTGTAATGATGCGTATTAAAGCCGTCCTTTCCCTCCTTGTTTTTCTTTTTAAGCGCGGGGTGACCTTTGATGTTTGCGACGGCCAAAACGTCCCGCGTTTTGTCGAGCGCAAGCGCGCCAGGAAACCAGCCGACAGGAATAAGCCCGCGGAGTTTGGATTCACGCTCGGCGGGATCGAAGTCGATCACGGCGATGGCGTTTTGCGTTCCGTTCGCGACGTAAAGCGTGGTGCCTCCTTTGCTGAACGCGAGCGCATTGGGCGATGCGCCGAACAGATCGCTCGGCTTTTCCTTGGCCCAAATTGTCTCGGCGATTTTATCGGTGCGTGTGTCGATGACACTGAGGTTGTCCGAGCCCGCGTTGGCGCAGACCACATGATAACCGTCCGGCGAGACGGCAAGCGCGCTGGCATGAAGCGCGACGATGACTTCCGTCACGGACTTTCCAGCGACGAGGTCGATGACGCTCACCGAACCTTCGCTCGCGATGTGGCGAACGGGATCTACGCGCACGACCGTGCCGCGTCCGGCAGGTCCAGTGAGATCGTCCTTGCCGGGGCGGCGTCCGCCCCAATTCGAGACGTAGGCTTTTTTGCCCACGAGCACGACATCGTAAGGCGCTACGCCGACGTCGAACGTGCGGAGAAGTTTGCCGGATTCGGTATCGAGTTCGAGCAGTGTGTTGGACAGATTGCCGCAGACGTAGAGCTTCGCTGCATCGGAAGAGAGCGCGAGGCCCGCCGGGATTTCCTGCTTGCGGCGCGGCGCGTTGGCCTTCGGCAATGGCAGCGAATGCGAGGCGGATATTTTTCCGCTCTCGGCGACGGTGAAGACCTTGATGGAGCCGTTCACATTGCTAAGGAAGATGCGCTTTCCGTCATGCGAAAAAATGAGACCCGTGAAACTCACCTGCGCCTCTTTATCCGGCGCGAGGATGTTTGGCGAAACGACATCGGGCTGCGGTTCGTTGACCTTTTCATCGGGCATAGCGACGCGCTGGAGCACCTCGCCCGTCTCCGGGTGGAGCACGACGAGCTCGTGATTTTTCCCGGAGGTGACAAGCAACTTCCCATCGGGCGAAAGCGCAATTACCTGCGGTCGTCCGGCGAAATCAATCTGTCTGCCGAGCGGCGTGAGGACTTGGTTCACCGGCAGGACGGTGCGGTCGCCGTCGCGGCCCACGGGCTCCGAAGTCGCACCGGGCTCAGGTACTGCGAATGTGGAGTTTGCGATGATGAGAGCGAGAGCGAGAGATGATTTCATGCAGGTGCGAAAAGCGTAGGCAGCAGTGCAGCGCGGCGACAAGTGCAGAGCGGGAAACGCCGTCTCAGATCCGCCCCCTCGACAGTTTTTTCCCGCGCTTCTCTCGCGAGGAATCAGCAGCCCCGGCTCGTTTCGGTGGTGTCTTCCTCGCGCGGTCGGCTTCACGTGCGAGGAGGGCTACTACAGGATGTTCGATGCGTCGCTCCGCGGTGATGAGATGGAGCTGTATCTTGCATTCGTCGGTTTGGCCAAGTGAGACAAATCCGTAACGCTCGATGGCCTCGCCAATGACGATCGTCGGTACCGCAGTGACGCCGATGCCCTCGGTAGCCACAATTTTCGCCATCGCAGCATCTTCAAATTCCCCGACGACAACCGGCTCGATTCCCGCGACTCGAAACCATTTCTCCAAGTCCCTCCGGAGCGTCGTATTCTGCGTGGGCAGGAGCAACGGCGCGCCGTCCAGATTGCGCGGAAACCGACCCGCCAGCTTCTTGGCCAGCGCGGGTGCCGCACAAAAAGTAACGCCGCTCACGCCGATGGAATGGGTGAATGTCCTCACATTCCCCCCCGATCGAGGGGGCTCGTCGGTGAGCAGTGCGTCGAGTCGGTGCGCGGCGAGCTGGCCGAGCAAGTCATCGAGTTTCCCTTCGCGGCAGGACACCTGCACCGCCGGAGTATGAGCAAAGATCGGACGAAGAATCTCCATGCTCAGAAGCTTTGGGAATGAATCCACGATTCCCATATTGAGCCGCAGCGTGCGGGCAGTCGTTCCTCGTTTGGCGGTCGTCAGCAACTCCCGCCCCAGCGCGAAGATTTCCTCGGCGTATCCGTGGACCATCCGTCCAAAGTCAGTGAGCACGATCGCGCGCCCGCTGCGCCGGTAAAGTGTTTCGCCCAGCGCCGTTTCAAGCTGCTTCACCTGTGCGCAGATCGAAGGCTGGGAAGTGCCAAGCTTTTCCGATGCCCGGCTCACGCTCCCTTCCGATGCGACCGCGTGAAAGTATCGAAGGTGGTGATAATTGAGCCACTCGGCGGTAGTGTGTTCCGATTCCATAAAAGCTAACTGTAGCTTCCAGATAGTGTATTTGTCGAATCCAGAAATGGCGTCAATTGTGAGGCAGTTATGAAATTCATTCTTACAAACAACAATCATCAGCCATCCAGAGCCTTCATCGAGCTCGTTGAAAAGAGCATGGAACCTCTGCGAGAGGTTCTCCATATCGACGAGGCTCATGTCCGGCTGGAACATCATTCCGAGGCGAGCCCCGCATTCCGTATCACTGCGCACCTCGTGACCCCCGGGCCGGACGTTTTCGGCGAAGCGGCAGATCACACTTTCCGCGCGTCACTGACTAAGCTGATCGCCGAACTCGAGGCCCGCATCGACCACCGTCATCGGAAACGCGAGCGTCGCGCAAAGAGCCATTTCAAGACGCCCGCGCCGACCCGGCGCAACACTGCGGCGAGGCGCTAGACGGAACTGAAACCCTTTTTGATTTAGAACATGATAGACACAATCTGGCTGTGGGTGGGATTCAACCTCTTCGTCCTCGCGATGCTGGCGCTCGATCTCGGCATATTTCACCGAAAGGCGCATATCGTCTCGTTTCGTGAGGCAATGGGATGGACTGTAGCATGGGTGACACTCGCTGCGCTCTTCAACATGGGCATCTGGCATTTCGCCGGTGCGGAGAAAGCGCTCGAATTTACAACGGGCTACGTAATCGAATACTCGCTCAGCGTGGACAACATCTTCGTCTTTGCGCTGCTGTTCTCTTACTTCGCGGTGCCGGCGACCTATCAACACCGCGTGCTCTTTTGGGGCATCCTCGGCGCGCTGGTTTTGCGCGCCTTGATGATCGTCGCCGGAACCGTGCTCATCACCAAATTCGCCTGGGTCATTTACGTATTCGGCGCATTCCTCATCATCACAGGCATCAAAATGATCGTGAAGCAGGAGGAAGAGATTCATCCAGAGCGCAATCCGATCGTAAAGTGGTTCAAGCGGCTCATGCCAGTGACCTCTGACTATCGTGAAGACAAGTTCTTCGTCCGCGAGAACGGCGTCCGAATGGCGACCCCGCTTTTCGTGGTGCTGATGCTGGTGGAAATGTCGGACATCCTCTTCGCCGTCGATTCCATCCCTGCAATCTTCGCTGTCACCAAGGACCCGTTCATCGTCTATACGTCAAACGTGTTCGCCATCCTCGGATTGCGTTCGTTGTATTTCGCACTCGCCGGAGTATTGGACAAATTCCATTACTTGAAAATCGGCCTCGGAATTGTCCTGACGTTCGTCGGCGTTAAAATGTTGCTTGGCCACACGGTGTGGAAAATCAACACGCTCGTATCGCTCGGAGTGATCATTTCGGTGCTCGCCGGCTCAATCGTGATGTCGCTCGTGCGACCCAAGAAAGTGATTAGCGAGAGGCCAGCGATCCTTCCGTCTCCTGGCTCCAACGATCAGTGACAGTCATCACGGGGGGCGCAGCGAACGAGTCACCTGCGCTCGTCGCCTTTTTGCGCGCTTGGAAAATCCCAGCCGAACTGCGGACAAGCGCACGTGCCGGACGCTGCGGTTTCGATGTGTGACAACACCCGGCAATCACGGTCGTTTAAGTGATAGACCACTTCATTATCCAAGACGACACTGGCCAACAATCCGCTCGGGACTGAGATTCCTCCCATAGGCAGATGGCCGGCCCGCACGCGGCAAAGCTCGCGAAGATACTCCACTATCCGGGCGCGTGCGCTGAACACCTCTGCAAGCTCGCAAAACGGAATCCCGCCCGGTTTGAGAGCAAACGCCGGAACGACGGCACCGTGGTTCATCGGCCCGTCGGGTAAATGAGCAAGTCGCTAAAGCATTTCATCAGCCCGCTTTGCACGAGCCGGGCGCTTTGACTGCACAGGCGCTTCTTTTTCTACGGAGGCTCGGGCGAGATTGAGCGTGAGCAGGCGCGAAAGAATCTCATCGCCCGGCAAATCTGCGGGCCAGCCGTAAGCATCGGCAACTGCGGCGTCGAGTTTCGCGTGTGCATTTGCCAGCCAAGCGGGGCGCTCGTTGTAGAGATTGGTGAGCGTGCGCTTTTTGAGCATCGCAGCGCACTCGGCATCGCGAGCCTCGGTGAGCGGATAATGCACAACTCCATCGCGAACGAATCGGCTCCACGGCCCGTCCGCGGTGCCCGGAAACTGCAATGTGCGAACGGTTGTCCACTCCGGCGGATTGAGCCATGTCTCGCGAAGATCGTTCAGCTCACGCGCGGCAATGGCAATGGCCGTCGCCAGCGCGAGCGGGGAACGGCCTTCCTCCGCATCTTCGCGGAGGACGACATGCGAGTAATGTTTTGCCGCGTTGAGTTGCGCGTCGATGCTGCCGCCGATGCTCTCGCGGATGTTGCGCTCCACATCGGGCGTAAAAGGGAACGGAAATGTCTCAAAGCATTCAGTCGGATTATAAGTGCGCCGTTCTCCGCCATGTTTCGCACACGTTGCGTTGGTCCACAGCTCGTGAATCCGCGACTGTAAGATGCCAAAATGGAAATCATCATCGAAAGCAATTGCGATAACTTTGGAATCGGGGAGCACCGGTGAATCGAGCCAAACGAACACGCGATGTTTGGCTACACGGGCAGTGCCGACGTATCGCGCCAAGCCCGACGTCGCCCTTCGGAAAGCAGGCAGAGTTTCACCCAATAACCACCAATGTTTTGCGCGAACCTTTCGATTATTTTGCTCGCGCTCGGGCTTTACGTTTTTGACGACGTACCCGAAAGGAGCTTCGTAAAGCGCCGCTGATTCCATATCCGTCCCAACGCCGAAATCGACGATCCAACGGTGCGAATTCTCACGCACCAAATCGCTTCCGTTTCGAAACGGACGCACAATATTACTGTTTGGCTTTCCGTGTGGGTTTGGCTCCGCAAGCCAACCAAGCGCAGTTTCTTGTGCGATGTCGTATGCCCCGACTTTCGTCGTTCCCATGTAGCATTTTCCGGCATTCACCAGCAATCGACGCATCTTCGCTTGGTTCTTGCCAGCCGATAAATCGCCATTCACGTGCTGCACTTCCAAATCGTCGCGAAACCTTGGTTCTTCGCTGCCTTTGCTTGTCCATCCCAACATGCAGATGCGAACATTTGCACCTTCAAGAATCCATTCGCGGTCGGAGATTACAAAGAACACGTGCGCACTTTCCGTGATGCGCTCGAACGCTCGTCGGGAGCTCACTTGCTTTGCGGCGGTCGTCGCCAACAGCCCAGCACGAAAGCATTTCCCGTCTTCAATTTGCTGACGCGCCTTTTCGAACCAATAACAACAAAGATTGGATGTCGGAGGCAGCCGGTCGCCGAAGACATTCCAAAGCGATTTCGAGTAATCCACGCCCAACTGTTCGCGCATGAGCTTATTACCAAGAAACGGCGGATTGCCGAGAATCACATCGCAAGCGGGCCACGCGCGTTCCGTATAGACCTTGAAAAGCTCATCCTGCCCGCCGTGTTCCTCCGCTTGCGCGGCCTTCAAGTTTTTCGGCTTTTTGCGGAACGTCTCGTTGAGCAGCGCATCCTTGTTTTCAAAGCCGTCGAGGTTTTGCAAAACGGGTGTCCGTTCGTTGTCGAATCCGTTCTCCCGTCGCCATTGCAGATAGCCGATTTGCACGCTGACTTGCGCGAGTTCGTAAGCGTAAGGATTCAGCTCAATCGCACGAAGTTGCTGCACACTCACCACCGGCGAAAACGACCAGCCAAGATGCGCAGCGGCGGCAATCACTTCCTTTTCCAGCCCGAGCAAAAGCTGCAACGCGACGTAGAGAAAATTCCCGCTCCCGCACGCCGGATCGAGCACGGTGACGCTGGCAAGTTTTTGCTGAAACCCCGTGAGCGTCGCCTTTATTTCTGACGTGCCTTTGCCCTTCAAAATGGCCGGGGCAAATGAACGGCGGAGCGCGGCCCATTCGCGGCGGAGCGGAGCCATGAGCACGGGCTCAACGAGCGTTTTAATATCCGCCTCGCTCGTGTAGTGGGCGCCAAGTTGACTCCGCTGTCCTTCATCGAGAGCACGCTCAAACAGCGTCCCCATGATGCTTGGCTGAATCGACTGCCAATCACTTTCCGACGCTCTCGCCAGCTCCGCAATCTCCTCCGTCGTAAGCTCGAAAACCGTGGCATCCTCGAAAAGATGCCCGTTGAAATCGCGAATCTTGTGCGTCCCGAAACGCCCGCCTTTTGCCATGCAGCGGAAAAGGTCTTCCAAGCTCTCGGCGAATAGCTGCGGGTCGTTCAATCCGATCTGACAGATTTCCGAAAACGTGTTGTCCGGCAAAAGGCCCGTATCCTCCGCGAAGAAGCAGAAAACGAGGCGATTCAAAAATCGGGCGATGCGAAGATTCTTCTTCTGTGCGACGTAGTGTTGCCGCCGCGTCCTTGCATCCGCCAACTCCACGCACTCGCGTCGTTGCAGCGAAAGCGCAATTTCGGCGATCTGTTTCGCGAGCTTTTCCGTCACCTCCGCCGCGGTCTGCGCCGGATGAAGCGCTGCGGGATTTGTCAGCGCGGCCCGCAAGATGCGAATGTTTTCCGGCGCGTCGATTTCCGCATTCGTGAACTCGTGCGTTTCCTGCACCGCGCCGTTGAAATTCGTCCGCACGATGAAGCGCACAAAATCGCAAACGATGAGCAGCGGCGGATTCAGCAACGATTCCCGATAGCGGAGAAGCTGCTTGTATCCCTTGTCCAAATCCTCGCCCGGCCCTTTGTATTCCCAGCCGAAACAATCCCGCTTCCACACATCCGCAAATCCGCGCTCCTTGCTCGCGGGCTCCGCGCTTCCATCGTCGCCGAAATCGAAAAGCTCGGCGTCTTTCACGACCCGCTTTTGAAAACAAAATGAATCATCGCCCGTCGGGTCCGCCTCAATCGGCGTAGGCAAGCGCAACATCCGGCAAAGGTCGTTGAAATGCTCAACGTAAGCCGCGCTCTCCTTGCCAGAAAATTTCGCCCATTTTGTTTTGAACTCCGCCGGGGTCATATCGTGCGGAGGATGCAGAGAAAGAACTCAACCGGCAAAGAAAACACCCTATCGCGCATAATTTTGGTGAAATTTTTGGTGAACTCAAAAAACGAAAGAGAGGCGGGAGCGGGAATCGAACCCGCGGATAGGGGTTTTGCAGACCCCGGCCTTACCACTTGGCTATCCCGCCGTAAAATTGAGGGGCGGTAAATAGTGGACGTTCGGCGTTGCGTCAACTGGCAATCTTCTCAAATTGGCGGCTTCCTGCTTGCGGAGGACGCCGGACCTCCCCATCTTCCGCCCCTTTTTACAACCTATATGAGCCAGACCAAAGAAACACCGCTGATGGAAAAAATCGTGAGCCTTTGCAAACGCAAGGGCTTCATCTTTCAATCGTCCGAGATCTATGGGGGCATCAATGGCTTCTGGGATTACGGTCCGCTGGGCGCGGAGCTGAAGCGGAATCTGCGCGATACGTGGTGGCGCGCGATGATGCGCGAGCGCGAGGACGTGGTGCCACTCGATGCAACGATCATCATGCACCCGGCGATCTGGAAGGCGTCGGGGCATGTGGATACGTTTAGCGACCCGATGAGTGATTGTCTGGTGACGCAGAAGCGCTTTCGCTCGGACCATGTGGATGCGCAGTCGGGCACGGTCTATACGTGGACAGGCGCGACGGGCGATGGCGGCGCGGCCAGTGCGGCTGCGTTCAGTGTGCTGCTGCCTGCGGGCAAGCCGCCGGAGAGTGCGCGGAAGGTGGGCGCTCAATTTTATACAAACCGCGACCTCGTGAATCCAGTGCTGCTCGGCGAGACAACTGCGAAGGTGGAAAACTCCCGCGCTTTCAACCCGGAGAACGGTGCGCAGCTCACGGAGCCGGTGCCTTTTAATCTGATGTTTCACACGTTCGTCGGCGCGACTGCGAAGGCGGAGGACAAGGCGTATTTGCGGCCCGAGACGGCGCAGGCGATTTTCGCGCAATTCAAAAATGTCGTGGATTCGTCGCGGCAGTCGGTGCCGTTTGGCATCGGGCAGATCGGCAAGGCGTTTCGCAATGAAGTGACGCCGCGCAATTTCACATTCCGCTCGCGGGAGTTTGAGCAGATGGAGTTGGAGTTTTTCATCAAGCCCGACGAGGCCATCGAGGCAGTTTGCGGCAGCGTGGCAGCGTGGAGCGAAGGCGCGGATCTTTCCGAGCCGCGCCCGAACTGGGGATGGGAAATGTGGCATCGTTATTGGGTGGCACAACGCACGGCTTACTACGCGGGCATCGGGCTGGGCGCGGATGTGCTGGATTACTACTGGCAGAAGCCGGAGGAGCTGGCGCACTACGCCCGCGCTTGCGTGGATATTTTGTGCAAATTCCCGTTCGGCACCGAGGAGCTGGAAGGCATCGCGGCGCGGGGCGACTTCGATCTTTCGGCGCATCAAAATGCCAGCGGCAAGTCGCTGGAAGTCTTCGACGACGAAGTGCGGCAGGCGTTTGCAAAGTGGAGCGACGAGCAACGCACCGCGCTCGTGGACCGCAAAAAAGCCGAGCAGCGCGCAAAGAAAACCGGTGGCCTGTCCGACGCGCAAGTCGATGAATGGTGCGCCAAACTTTTCCGCGGCAGTTACATCCCCCACGTCATCGAACCTTCTGCCGGTCTAGATCGGCTGGCACTCGCCGTCCTCGCGTTGGCTTACACGGAAGTAGAAAAGCCGGATGCGAAGGGCAAGCTGGAGCAGTTCACCGTCATGCGCTTTCACCCGCGCGTCGCACCGATCAAGCTCGGCATTTTCCCGCTGCTGAAGAACAAACCGGAACTCGTGGCGAAAGCCCGCGAAGTCTATGGCGCACTGCGTCGCCACATGAATTGTTTCTACGACGAAACCGGCGCGATTGGCCGCCGCTACGCCCGCCAAGACGAAGCAGGCACACCGTTCTGCGTGACGATTGACTTCGATACACTCGGCGAAAAACCCGAGTTGCTCGACACCGTGACGCTGCGCCACCGCGACAGCGGCGAGCAGGAGCGCGTGAACATCAGCGACTTGCTGGGAAGGATGCTCCCGCTGATTCAGTAGGCGCGTCGTCGAGCGGCACCGCTGGAGTGTCGATGTCGTAAATCTCGAAGGTCTGCCCTGCGCGGATGCGACGGGTGAAGCGCCACGCCTGCTCATTTCCCCCATAGGCGGCGCGCTCCATTCGTCCCCAATAAATGTAACGCGCGCCGACCTCGGCGGCGAGAATTCGCCAGTCGAGATTTCCGCGCATAATTGCGTCGATCTTGCTCGCATGAGGACCGGGATCGAGTCCGTGGCTGGAGATGTGACCGGGATAGCCAAGCACCACGCGATGTCCGCTGAGGAGAACGGGATGATCGTGTGCCGGATGAGTCAGGATCGGCTCGGAGACGGGAATATCCCGCAGTGCCCGCTCCACGATTTCCAGCTCTGAGCGTGAGGCGAACGTGCGGTCGGGCATGTCTGGGCGAAGGCTGCCGACGAGGGTGACGAAGCCGGAGAAAAACAGCAGCTCGCACAGAATCGCCCTCGTCCAAAATTGGAATCGCGCAATCACGAGATCCCACAGAAACGGCAACACGATGAGATAGGCCCAGATGAAGACCTTCGTATTATCCCACTCCCACGGCGCAAACTTCACATTGCAGCCCAAAAAGAAAAGATAGAGCGCAGGCAGGACAAAAGCAGCCGGTCCGCTCAAGAGATGCTCGTCGCGACTTAGCCGGACGAGCAGCAAGACGAGCAACGCCGTCGCCGCTAGCAGCGGCAGCGCGTTCCAGCGAACTCCCGAAAATGATTCCGTGACCACGGGCAAAATCGCGCACAGGCCGAGGAACGCAGCGAGCGCAAAAAGACTGCCTTGCGCGGTCCGCGCGCCAGAGGTTTGCGGGTGCAGTTTCACAGCAATCGCCGCGATGACCGCAGCTAGAATCGCGATGAGCGGAATTCCCTCGCCCGCGAAAAACGAATCCTGCTCGTAGGCTCTCCCCCCGGCCATCGCCGCAGCAAGGGCTGAAGCGCCGGCAGCAAAAATGACTGCGCTGCGAAAGCGGAAATTTCTCCGGAACATCGTGCGCAAAACGATGACGAGCAAACCGAGCACAAGCAGCGGCGCGATGCCAAAATTGAGCGACCAGAAATAGACAAACCGCCCCAGCCTCGATCCAAATGTGCGCCCTTCCCCATCGCCGCCAAGCGCCGCGTATCCTTGTTTCGTCGCATCATCATCGACCATCCAGCCGGGCTTCCATCCGAGAACTTTCGGACTTGGACGTGATGGCGGATTTTCGATCTGGGACATATCGGTCGCCAACGGCTCCGGGGCCGCTTTCAGAGTGCCGAGGGTAAGATAAACAAGGGCCGTCGCGGGAATGAATGAAACCGCGACAATGGACGCGATGGCCTTTCGGATTTGCATCCGCGCGACCCAGAATGCGGCGAGCATAAACGAGAGCGCGATAAACGTGTGGATGTGGAAAATGGGCATCGCGCTGTAGAGCAAGATTTCGCCCCACAGCGGCATCCGCCATTCGTCTTTTTCCCCGCCACTAAAAAAGCGCGCGCGCCACGAACAAAGCAGCAGCAGCCCGGCTGGCAGCGCAAAGAGGAATCCGCGCTGTGTGATAAACATGGAAATCGGAATGCTCTTCCAGGCGAGGCCTCCTTGCATATCCGCGAGTGCGGGCCATGCCGTCGCGTCGGGAAATCCGACGGGGTTGCCGACGATCGCGAGAGCGATTTGATGGGGCAACAGAAGTGCGCCGGCTGCGAGCCCGCCGTTGCACAAAAAACCCATCAGCGTAAAGCCCCTGCCCCATCGCCACAGCGCCATTCCGGTAATCGCGGAACAGACAACTCCGACGAGAATAAGACCGCGATACACATCGAGTCCGATGAGCGCGAGCAGGCTATTGAAAAGATCTGCGCCGATGGAGTAGGTCAGTTTACCGCCAGCGAAAATCTGGCTGTCGGGCCAGAAAGGCGCGCCATTGGCGAGATAGCGGATGAAGCCGAGATGAAGCGAAAGATCGCCGCAATTATTCCAGACGACCGTTTTAATCTCATCGCCCTCAATCGTAATCAGCCACAGAAATGCCCGCAGCGAAAACCACGCAAAGAGCCCGACTGGAAACCATTCCCAGCCGCGCGGTCTGCGAGCGGGCGCGAACGAGTTCCGGCCGCTCCAGAGCGAGAATGCCGCCACGGCCAGTCCTATAAACAGGGCGGCGGCTGCGCTTCTTGGAGTGAGTCCTCCGCGCAGAAAACCGAGCACGATGGCGAGCAACACCGAGCTGCTCATTGCGTAAAGAATGGCGGCTGCAAAGTTCATCGTTCGTCGCCCTCATTTGTCGCATCCAACCGAACGCGCCGATGAAACTCCGGCACGCGCCCCGGCTCCACAAAGTCACGGAACGTCGAGGCTCGCAGGTAGAGCCGGTGCTCGTCGGTAGGATTGTAAAATCGGAAGCGGCTGCGGAAATACACGTCGAGTAGCTGCGACTCGACTTCTTCGACGCGCGACTCGTGGATGAGCAGAAAGTCGGCATCAGTGATCGTGATTTCGCCCTCGTGATTTTGGAGGACGACGCCCGGCAACTCGGGGAGCGCCCACGGGAGCGGTTGCGGCGAGTTGCAGATGATGATGCCGGTCAGATTCCGCCACGCCGGATCATCCGCGAGCAGCTTCTCGATTGGCTTGGTCAAGTCGTTCAATTCGCGCAGTTGCTGGACGTAGATGTAAGGCTCGTCCGGATTCATAGGGTCGGAAACATTGATTCGATACGCATCCGCAATTGGCGCGACCGCGAGGATTCCTCCGAGCACTACAACCGCGCGACCGTCGCTATGATACGTCATGCGATCGAATAAATGGCCGAGGAGAAAATAGAACGGCCACAGGAGGTTGATGACGCACCACGGCGTCTTATACGAGACGAACGAATACGCAGCGAGACTCGCCAATCCGTAGAGCGCGAGAAAACGCAGGCGCGGGCATTTCAGCGGGGCCGCAAACATCCAGCAGATACCGACCAGAACCGCGCATACGCCAATCGAAACCACGGTGCTCCAAGTCACTCCAGCAGTCTGCAAGACTGGCGCGACTGCATGAAAGGGCTGTTCCGCCACGGGTTGTCCCGCCGTCCAAAACCACCCCGCAACCGCGACCAAAAACCCCAACACCACGGTGATTCCCCCGGCTGCACGAGAACGCCGGAGCGCATACACGGGAGCCAGCGCGAGGCCGAGCATCGCAGGCCATTCGTAAGTGCCGAACAGCTTCACGTAATAGAGAAACTCTTTGTGATGCCCGGCCTCGGAGCCCGTCCAGCCTTTGATTGCCATCCAATAAAACGTCTCGAAAATACCCACGACGCCGCGCCAGTAGAAGAATAGTCCGGAGTACAAAGCGACCACGACAGAAGCACAAATACCCGTCACAAAGACAACTTCACCCCGCGCAAAAGATCTGGTCGCGACGGTCGTTGCTGCCTCCTGGATTCCAAACGCTACAGCCGGGCGGGCGCGCTCTGGACTCATCGAGCGACCGGCCAGCCACGCGAGCCACGCCGCAGCAAAATGAAGGATGTAAGTTTCTTTCGTCAGCACCATGCCCGCGACTCCGATTCCCACCGCCCATAAGTCGCCGAGCCGCCGTTCGCCGCCGAAAATCCCGAATGCGCCGTAGCACGCGAGCATCGCGAAAAACGGCAGCCACGCTTCATGAATCGCGTCGCGCGAATAGAAAATCATCCCCGGTGAAATCGCACACGCCAGCGCGGCGACAAGGACGACCCGCGCGGGAAAAAATCGCCGGAATGCAAACATCATGGCGACCGAAGCAGCACCAATGAGCACCGTCGGAAATCGCAGCGCCCACACACCGCGTCCAAGCAACTGTGTGGATGTAAACAGCGCGTAGAAATGCAACGGTCCGTGGAAATTTTGCGGATCGTAGTGGTAGGACGGATGATGTCGCAGCTCGTCCACAAATCCGCCGTTTACGCCCTCATCGAAATGCGGCGGCTTTGCATCCAGCGCCCACACGCGCACGAGGAAAGCGAGCGCGACAATCAAAACCGGCAGCCTGTTTTTCGACAGGCTCATCGGCGCGCCGGGCTGGCGTTGGACTTCGCATTTCGTGGGATGCTGCATCGTTGGGCATTCATGGTTTTTGACCGACTGGCGGCGGGCTGATATGGGTTGGTTTCTGAATCCCATCACAACAGCCAGCGGCACACCATCCGTAACGCTCGTCATTCCCGTTTACAATGAGGCGCATCGCCTCGCAGCGAGCATCCGAGCGCTGCGGGAATTTCTCGCGCCATGCCGATTTTCCTACGAGGTGATCCTCGTCATCGAGCGCAGCACGGACGGCACGCTGGAGCAAGCGCGCGCGCTCACTGCGGGGCAAGAGGCATTTCGCGTGATTGGCAACGAAGACCAGCGGGGAAAGGGCCACGCCGTTCGGACTGGGATGATGGCTGCGCGCGCGGACATCGCGTTTTTTATGGACGCGGACCTCTCCACACCGCTGGCGGAAATCGATCGGTTTCTCGCGCACTTTTCCGCGCACCCGGAGCTCGATATCCTCATCGGCAACCGTCAACACGCCGGGAGCGCGATCGTGAAACGGCAAAGCTGGCTCCGGCAAAAAATGGGGCAAACATTCAACGTCATCCTCCGCACGACCGCGCGCATCCGGGTGAAGGACACGCAGTGCGGCTTCAAGGCGTTTCGGAGAGTTGCCCGCGAGGCGATTTTTGCGCGGCAGAAAATCGAGGGCTTCGCGTTCGATGTGGAGCTGCTCATTCTCGCCGAGCGCCTCGGCCATCCGATCGCCGACCTTCCCGTGGAGTGGCACAATGCGGAAGGCAGCAAAGTCCACATGATCCGGGATTCGTGGCGAATGTTGCGGGATGCGATTCGCATCCGGAGTATCGTCGAGCAAACGCTACGCGAGAAGGGCCTTCACGACTCGTGATTCTTCGACTCCGGTGAGCTTCGCGTCGAGACCCTGAAATTTGTAGCTGAGCCGATTGTGATCGATGCCGAGGCAATGAAGGAGAGTTGCATTCAAGTCGTTCACATGGACGGGATTTTCGACGATGTTGTAGCTGAAGTCATCGGTCTCGCCGTACACCTGCCCGCCTTTGATTCCGCCGCCCGCGAGCCACATGCAGAAGTTGCGCGGGTGATGGTCGCGTCCGTAGTCGTCCTTGGTGAGAGTGCCTTGCGAATAGACAGTGCGCCCGAATTCGCCGCCCCACACGACGAGCGTGTCGTCGAGCAGGCCGCGCTGTTTGAGATCCATCACGAGAGCGGCGCTGCCTTGGTCGGTGTCTTTGCATTGACCACCGAGTTGCGCCGGCAGCGAGCTGTGCGAATCCCACCCGCGATGGAAAAGCTGCACGACGCGCACACCGCGCTCCACGAGCCGCCGGGCAAGCAGGCAGCTATGCGCGAATGAGCCGGGCTGCTTTACTTTTTCGCCATAGAGATCGAGGACGCTCTGCGGTTCTTTGTTGATATCGACGAGCTCGGGCACGCTCGTCTGCATCCGAAATGCCATCTCGTATTGCGCGATTCGCGTCG
This sequence comes from Verrucomicrobiaceae bacterium, assembly GCA_043728745.1. Classification (GTDB taxonomy): domain Bacteria; phylum Verrucomicrobiota; class Verrucomicrobiia; order Chthoniobacterales; family Chthoniobacteraceae; genus SXWH01. The sequence continues at coordinate 1,393 of JAYTMG010000235.1, read as the reverse complement.
CGGTTTCGGGGTCGCCGAGTCGGGCGAGATTGCGCTGGTTGAGCTGATTCACCGCGTCGAGCATGGTGCGACGATCGCCGCCGCTCACGCCTTCGGGATTGGGCAAATACAGCACCGGATCACCCGCTCCGCGAAATGCGACGCCGCTGTGTTTTGTGGGCAGGAATCCGCTCGACCACATCCGCGTAAAAAGCGCCTGCCCATTTCCGCCTTCGGGCCATTTCGGGGTGAATACGACGAATGCGGGCAGGTCGTTATTTTCGCTGCCGAGGCCATAAGCGAGCCATGAGCCGATGCTGGCGTAGCCCGGCACTTCGCGGCCCGTCATGACGAAGGTGCAGGCTGGATCGTGGTTGATGGCGTTCGTATTCACCGTCTTCACCACGGCGATGTCGTCCACGATTTTCGACGTGTACGGGAGCAGGTCGGTGTTCACCCAAGTGCCCGCTTTCCCCATCTTCTCAAACTTGAATTTCGACGGCGCGACGGGAAATCGCGACTGGCCGCTCGTCATCGTGGAAAGCCGCTGACCGCCTTGGATACTTGGCGGGATGTCCTTGTCGAAGTATTCGTGGAGCTTCGGCTTGTAGTCCCACGTGTCGATCTGCGACGGACCGCCGTTCATGTGCATGTAGATGATCGATTTCGCCTTCGGCTTGAAATGCGGCAGCCCCGGCAAGGCGGGATGCACCCGCCCGCCCACGGCGGCCGCAGCTTGCGCGGTGTTTTGAAGCATCATCGCCAGCGCAGCGCCGCCGAGGCGGATGCCGACATCGCCGAAAAACTGGCGGCGGGTGAGATCACGATGATATTCGAGCAAAGGATTCATGATACGGATTGAGCGACGTGCGAGTGCAAGATTAGCGCAAATCCGCGCCGCTAAGAATTCTACATGTCCCGAATTGACTCGCCGCACGAAACCCGTGCGTACTTTAAAAACATGAAACTCATCCTTCCGTTCGTCCTTTCACTCATCGCCATTCCTTCATTCGCCGCAGAGCCGCTGCCGGATTCGCTCAAAATAAACGGCTTTGCCATCGGCCTCCAATCGTGGACTTTCAATAAGTTCTCCGTGTTTGAAGCCATCGAGAAAACAAAGCAGACCGGCGCGAAAGTCATCGAATTTTTCCCCGGCCAGAAGCTTTCAGCGGAGGAGCCCACTGTGAAATTTGGACACGATGCGCCGAAGGAAGTCTGGGAGAAAGTCGCGGCAAAATTGAAGGAAGCCGGGATCACGCCACTCGCTTACGGAGTCGTCGGGCTTTCGAAGAAGGCGGAGGACTGCCGCAAGGTATTTGAATTCGCGAAGTTCTTCGGCATCCGCGTCATCAATACGGAATCGGTTGATTCGCTCGACACTTATGAAGCGCTGGTGAAGGAATTCGACATCAAG
>JAYTMG010000234.1:0-1641 GCA_043728745.1 Verrucomicrobiaceae bacterium | reverse complement strand
AGCGCGGGATTTGGCTCGCAACCGTTCACGCCGCACGGCATCTCGCTCGCTGATGCACTGCCCGAGCGAAACATACTCCGCACTTTCCAGCCTGCCCGTCATTCATGCCTTCACCGGCCTCGCGCCCGGCATTGACGTATCCACCGACCGCGAGACCGCGCTCTCGCGGCTCGGAGAAGCCCACGAAAAGCTCCGCGTGGAGCTTGGCCTCGGCGGACATCGCTTCATCACCGCGCAACAAATCCACGGAGCCGGAGTCGCCGCCGTAAATGCGGAATCTCCTTCGCCAGTCCCGAATGTCGATGCGCTCATCACGGACGATCCGCGCATTTGCCTCGGCATTTACGTCGCCGATTGCGGGCCCGTTTTCATCGTCGATCCCGAGCGCCGCGCCATCGGCTGCGTGCATAGCGGGAAAAAAGGAACGGAACTCGCAATCGTCCGCGCCACAGTCAAAGCGATGGTCGCAAACTATGGCTGCGTCCCCGCACGAATGGTCGCGCAACTCGGCCCGTGCATTCGCCCGCCGCACTACGAACTTGATTTTGCAGCGGAGATCATCCGCCAGCTCCACGACGCCGGAGTCGGCTCCGTCCACGACTGCGGCACCTGCACTGCCGCAAACCCCGAACGCTACTACAGCTACCGCCGGGAACTCGGAAAGACCGGACGCATGGTCGCGCTCATCGCTCTAAAATAGACCGCTCACAGCGAGCGAGGCAGCCCGTCGATAATCTTCGGCCACGGCAATGCCTCCGCTGCGGATTCGTGCCGGACGGGCGTGAGCAACTCCGGCGAGTCGAGGGTCGCAGCAGCGATGAGCAAGGCATCGTCGTCGAGCTTTCTGAAAGTCAGCGGCGTCCCACATTCCCGGCAAAACGCCCGGACATTCCCCTGCGCAACATACTCACTTGGAGAGCCCCGAAGGACCACGAAATCCTGCGGCGCATAAGCGGCCCAAGTCACCAACGGCGCACCGTGCCCGCGCGTATGCTCCGCAGCGTGGCTATGAAAAACTTCAATCGGAAGCCCCATCAAGCGATAGCGAACTCCACCGCAAAGGCACCCGCCATCCATCGACACGGAGTCATCATTCTTCGGCAAAAGTGCATGATCCAAATCAACCTGCGTCGTCACCGGAATAAGCGGAACTTCCGGCGGCGCGAAGTGCAGCGACTCCGAAACTCTCTCTAGCGCTGCGGCCTCAACGCGCTCGCTTGCCGCCTCTTTTTCCTCCTCCGCTACAGCGCGATCGAGCAGCAACTTTGTAAGCGCCTTCAACGCATCGGAAGCTCCCTTTCCATCCGTCATCACGCCCTCAAATCGCGGGACGCGCGGCTCGGCGGAATTCAAAACATGGTCCAGATACTCCAGCGGCGCGCGATTGGGCAGGTCGCGCTTGTTGTAGATGAAAACCATGGGAGCGCCCAGTGCGCCTTGCAATCCGGCCAGCGCGCGCAACACATCCGCATTTTCTCCAACCCTCTCAAACTGCGAGTCCGCCACAAAAATCACGCCGTCCACATCATCCATCACGCGCTGCCAGATCGCCGGATCGGCCACGCGCCCCGGCACAGTAAACAAACGGAATTTCGCGCGATAATCGCCCACCGGGATCAGATCCGGCGCAGCGCAATCGAA
>JAYTMG010000233.1:0-1717 GCA_043728745.1 Verrucomicrobiaceae bacterium | reverse complement strand
GTCATTGATGATGACAAAGGCCTGACCGAGATGGTCAAGCTCAACCTCGAAGCAACGGAGCACTTTGAAGTGTGCATCGAAAACGTGTCTAAACTGGCGGTCGCGACGGCCCGTCGATTTCACCCGGACCTCGTCCTTTTAGATTACGTCATGCCGGGGATGGACGGAGGAGATGTCGCCGCCGCATTCCGGCGCGACTTGTTCCTCTCGAAGGTCCCGATCATCATGGTGACGGCGCTGGTGGCAAACCAGGAAATGGGACCGAACGGCACGGTGGTCTGCGGCGGCCAGGTGATGCTGGCAAAACCCGTTAAAATGGAAAATTTGCTCAAGGCGATCGAAGCACAGCTTTTAGTCGCCGCCTAATCGACTGCGCTTTAACGCAACTCCGAATTGATGAAACAGCCTTCTTTCCCTCCGCATGAGAGCGCGCTATGGCTGGGCGATGATGTGTGCCCGATTGATCCTGATGTTTTCCACTGCGGCGTTGTGCGGTTGCTCGCTGTTTAATTCCGCGCCGCCAAAGCCGACGATTATCCGGTTTCCAAAAACGCAGCCGATTGAAAACTCCGTGCCGAAGCTGGTCGGCGTCGTTTCGATGGTGAATCTGGAAGGGCAGTTCGTGCTCGTCGAGAGCAACCAGAGCGCGGCTCTGGAGTCGGGCACTGCGCTGAAATGTATTCGCGACGGCGTGGAGACGGCGGTGATTGCCGTCGGCAAAGAACGCCGACGCCCTTACGTGACAGCTGACATCGTGAAGGGCGAGCCGCAGTTCGGGGATCAGGTTTTTGAGTGAATGTATTCGCGGACTGCGGCGCGCCAATTGCGCGGGCTTTGTCCGGTGAGCGCGGTGAGGCGGGCTGTGCTCATCGCGGTGTTGGGCGGGCGTTTTGCGATGAACGCTTTGAGGTCGGCCATCTGGAGCGGTGCGACAGTGCGGGCCTTGAGCGGCGTGCCGGCTTCTGCGGCGCAGTCGAGCGCCCACTGGCCGTATTCCTGCCAGGTGCAGCTCCCGCCGTTGCACAGATGCAGGATGCCGCTGGCGTCGTTTTCAAAAAGGAATGGCTGTAGCAGTCGAGCGGCGTCGAGGGTGTAGGTGGGAACGGCGATCTTGTCGGCGATTGCCGAGACTTCGTCCTTCTCCAGCGCATTTTTAACAATCTGATCGACGAAGCTTGGGCGGTCCGGGCCGAAGACCCACGAGACGCGAACGACGAGTCCGCGGCCTTCGCTGGCGGTGAGCACGCCGGATTCGCCCGCGCGTTTCGAGGCTCCGTAAATACTGATCGGCGCGGCGGGATCGTCCTCGGTGTATGGCGTGTCTTTTGCGCCGTCGAAAACGTAGTCGGTGGAGATGTGGATGATGCGCGCTCCTTTACGCCGGCAGGTGTCGGCGAGAATCGTGGGGGCGGCGGCATTTAGATCGAAAGCCTCGGCGGTCTCCGTCTCGCAGCGATCCACGTTGGTCTGCGCGGCGCAGTTTACGAGCACGGCGAACTCTTCGGCGTCGAGGCGCGTGGCGATCTCGTCCCCTTTGGAGATGTCGAGTTCATTGCGGCCCATGCCGGTGACAGCGAAGCCCGCTGCGCGCCATTCGCGGACGAGAGCTGCGCCGAGCCGGCCATTTGCACCTGTGACGATGATTCTGGATTTCATGCGCGTAGTGAAAGGGAGTTTTTGAGGGGAATGGAACTGAAAATCTCCGCGCTTTCATTTC
>JAYTMG010000232.1:0-4871 GCA_043728745.1 Verrucomicrobiaceae bacterium | reverse complement strand
GACCATGTGCGCGTAAGTCATGGCGAGCTTCGTCTCCTTTTGACCAATCGCGCGCGCCCGACGCTCGACGTGTTTTTCGTGCGCATCGGCGGCTTCGATGGATGGGATGCCTTTTGTTCCAGCGAGCTTTTTGAGCGACTTATCGAGCGTCAGTTTCGCGTCTGCGTAGATTCGCTCCAGCGTGTTCCAGAACTTCTGGTTGCTCATATCGCGGGCCTCCGGGTCGTCGCCGAAGTAGCGCTCGTTTACCGCGAAATTGTAGCAGCGATGCGAGAATTCGCACCGCTCGCACCAGCGGTCGCAGTAGTTGAAAATGCCGGGGATGAAATGCGGATCGTCGGGGTCTAGCTCGCGCGGACGCGGGGCGCGCGGCTTTTTAGGCGGCGTTTTCTTCGATGATTTTCGAGGGCGCTTTTCTGGCATTCCGTTTGGGTATGGCGGGGGACGAATCTACGCAAGCGGGCAGATCGTTCCGATCACGCGAACAACGCCGGGATGTGCTTGGCTTTCACCAATTCACGCGGCTGGTTCAGGTGATTGTAAACGATCGTCTCGGGGTCGATTCCAAATGCGTGGTAGATGCTCGCGAGCAGTTCCGTCGGGTGGACAGGATCGCTCTTCGGCGAGGCACCGGTGGCATCGCTCTCGCCGTGGACGTAGCCGCGCTTGATGCCCGCTCCGGCGATGGCTGCGGTGTAGCAGTAGGGCCAATGGTCGCGGCCATCCGCGCTGTTTTGGTTGCCGCTAGTGGAGATGCCTTTTTCCGGGCTGCGTCCAAATTCTCCGAGCGCGACGACGATCGTTTCTTCCAGCAAGCCGCGGGAATCCATGTCTTCGATGAATGCGGAGAATCCTTTGTCGAACATCGGTGCCGCCTGGTCGCGAAGGCGCGTCGTGAGTCCGGTGTGCGTGTCCCACGAGTGATTGTCGCTGTTTGCGACTTTGGGCCAGATGACTTCTACGACGCGTGTGCCTGCCTCGACGAGGCGGCGGGCGAGGAGGAGCGATTGGCCAAAGGTGTTCATCCCGTAACGCTCGCGCATGACATCTGTTTCGCGGTCCATCTCGAATGCTTCGCGTGCTTTGCCGCTCGTGATCAAGTCGAGCGCTTTGCTGTAATAATCGTCGAGCTGGTAGCTCTCCACGGCCTTGTCGATTTCGGGCATCGCGTGCTCCATCGCGTCGCGCAAACGGGCCCGGCGCTGGAGCCGATGTGCGTAAACGTCGGGCCGCAGTTTGAGGTCTTCGACTTTGATGCGGCTCATCTTCGTCATGTCGAGATCGTCGCCGTCGGGGAAGAGTGTGTATGGGTCGAACGCCTTGCCGAGAAATCCAGCGCCGCCGCCTTTGCCGACGACGTTCGATTCCTGGAGCGGGCGGGGGAGCATCACGAAAGGGAGCACGGGATCGGTCTGCGGTTTGAGGCGGATGATATTGCTACCAAAATTCGGAAAGTCCTTCGCATTTGGCGGTTCAAGCTGGCCGGACGGCGACACTTTGTCGGTCGTGTAACCGGTCATGATTTGGTAAATCGCGGCGGTGTGATTGAAGAGCCCGTTCGGCGTATAGCTCATCGAACGGATCGTGGTGAAGCGATCGTTCAATTTCGCAAGGCCGGGAAGCAGTTCGGTAAAGCGGGTGCCGGGAATCTTGGTCGCGATGTCCTTGAAGGGACTGCGCATTTTATCGGGAAGATTTTCCTTTGGGTCCCAAAGGTCGAGATGCGATGGCCCACCTTGCAGATAGACCATGACGATGTGCTTCGCCTTTCCGAATCCGCCGCCGCCCGGAGTGCTGACTGCGCGGGCTTTGAGCGAGAGCGCGGAGCCGAGCGTGAGCCCGAGAATGGCGCTGCCTCCGACGCGAAGTAAATCGCGGCGGGTCAAGCCGAGGTGAGGGTCACAAAGGTCGCGTCCAGGCTGTCCGGGAATTCTGATCATAGTAGAAAAGTGAAGGCGCGGGATGCCATTATCTTAGTCGAAACGATGCACTCAATTCCGACACCCGCTACCGGCCCAATCGAGCGAGTTCGGCGGCTTTCAAGTAGTTTGCCCGGAACTGGTCCGAGAGCTCTTTCGCGAGCTGCACTTGCCGGATTTTCGGCGCATCCTTCGCCAGCGCTTCTTTGATGCGGCCTTTTGCGGCGGCGTAGTCCACTGCTCCCACTTCCTGAAATGCCGCGAGGGCCTCCGGAGGAAATGAGCCGTTTTTTTCCTGCGCGGCAATCAGTTCGCCCCACGCTTTTATGAGCTCTGGATGTGTGTCCACACACATCACGCGGACGATGAATGCGATGGAGCCAAACAAGCTGCCGGTGCGTTTTGCATCGTAGGTGAAATCCTTCGCGGCGACGTAAGGCATCACATCGGGGTCGCTGCGCATCGGGCGAAACTCTTCCGCGTAGAGCGATGGCAGCATTGGTAGTCGGCGAAGCGCGTGCATTTTCGGCCCGCCGGGCGTCCCGACTTTCCAGCCCCAAAGTTTTTGCCCATCGGTCAGCGAGTATTCGATAAATGCAAGCGCGACCGCTTTGTTCGGAGCACCACGCAGCAGGCCGACGGGATCGACGCCGAAGCTCGTGCCTCCTTTTGCATCGGAGTAGCCAATGCGCGAGCTGCCATCCGCGCGGCGGACGGCTTCACTTTGGTAGCGTCCGTAAAAGTCGATGGTCATCCCGGCAGCCGCCTCGCCGGATTCCACATCGAGCGAGATTTTTGCAGAGGAATCGCTGAAGTAACGCGAGTTGGCCCCGATGCGCTGAAGAAGGCGGATAGCGCGTTGCCAGCCTTCCGCGTTGTCTGCGCCTGCCTCGTTCATCTGCTGTTGGATGAGCATCTCGAACGCCTTGTTTGCCGAGCTGCTCTGCATCGGATTTGCCAGCGCAAGGCTGCGAAAATACCGGGCATCCGCGATGTCCGCCCATCGCTGCGGTGGCTGTAAGCCGAGCTTCGCGATGCGGTCGCGATTGTAGGCGATTCCAAATGCGCCGATTGCCGTGCCTATCCAGCGCCCGCCTTCGTCGTAGTAGGGCTCGCCGCCGACTACGGGCTCGATCGGTTTCCCGACTCCGAACAGCTCTGGGTGCGCCGACACGAATCCGCAATCCACGATGAAGCCTTGTCCCGCGATGCCGATGAAATCGAACGATCCGCCGCCAAAAAACACATCCATCCCGGAGTGAATCTCTGACTCGAGAAACGCCCGCCGCGCGCTCTGCGCAGCGGTGTCGTCCTCGGGCGTTTTGTCCGGCAGGATCTTGGAATCAACAAATCCCGACTCCACATCCTTGCCCCATTTACGCCCAAGAGTTTTCTCCCAGTGGTATTGGAACGCCGCTTTGTACTGGCCCGAAATGTAGCGGCCGATTTCGCTCGTGCCTCCCGGCGTGCGGAAATCCACGGCGACAGTGCGCCCCGTTTTCCGCTCGTACCACTCCCGGAACCCGCGCCCAAACTCCGACCGGATCGCCTCGTTGTGCGGGGTGATCACGACGACCGTGTCCTGTCCTTTGAGCACGACGGCATCGCCGCGGGGCCGCAGCGCAATAGGGCCGACGATGAGGACTGCAAGTGCGGCTAAAAGTGACCAGGGACGTGACATGCTCGTGTTTTACGCCAGCACTTCGCGGACGTGGGTGGTGAGCTGGGTTACGTTAAACGGCTTTTGCACGAAGCCGGCGAGACCCTTTCCTGCAAAGCGTGAGAGCGCGTCCTGCTCGTTGAAGCCGCTCATCAATAGCACCTTTGTGGCAGGGCGCAGGCGGCGTATTTCGCGGAAGGTTTCCTCGCCGTCCATGTGGGGCATGGTGAGGTCGAGGACGACCAAAACGAATGACGGTTGAGCTTCGAATTTGCGGATGGCATCGCGTCCGTCCACTGCGGTCGTTACGTTGAAGCCGAGCCCCTCAAGGATGCGGGCAGTGATGACGCGCACCGTCTCCTCATCGTCCACCACGAGGGCGTGCCCGGAGGATTTCCACGGAGCGCCGCTCGGTGGACTCGCGTGAGGATGTCGCTGTCCGGCGTCTGATGGGATGAGGATTAAAAAGCGGGTGCCGACTCCCGGTGTACTCTCCACTTTCAGCGCGCCGCCGTGGCTGCGAATGATGCCCTGGACGGCGGCTAAACCTAGGCCGCGTCCGGTGAACTTGGTTGTAAAGAACGGATCGAAGATCTTCGACAACACGTCCGGGGTCATGCCGCTTCCATTGTCGGAGACCTCAAACCAAACAAAATTGCCGGGACGGATTTCCGGTGCTGACAGGGTGCCTGCGATGTAATGCGAGTCGGCCACCATACTCCCTGAGCGAATCTGGATGGTGCCGCCACCTTCGTTCAACGCTTCGCTGGCGTTGATCACGAGGTTCATAATGACCTGCCGGAGCTGGGTGGCATCTGCCATAATGGGCGCAGGCTCCGAGGACAGGGCGAAGGAGAGTGCGGCGCGTTTGCTGATGGAGATTTCGAGAAGCTCCACCGTGTCCCGAAGGATTACATTCAGGTCGTGCGGCAAAACTACGAACCGCCCTTTGCCGGAGTATGCGAGCATCTGCTTGCAAAGCTCGGCGGCACGAAGCGAGGCACGCTCGATCTGTTCGAGGTTACCGCGAATCTTCGAGGACTCTTCGATGTCGGATGCGGCGACGCTCGCATTGCCGAGGATGCCCGTGAGCAAATTGTTGAAATCATGTGCGATGCCGCCTGCAAGAACTCCGAGGCTTTCGAGCTTCTGCGTGTCTTGCATCTTGCGCTCGATCGCATGCCGCTCGTCGAGAGCGCGGCGGCGGACAGTGATGTCGCGGCAGAACAGGTGAACGCGAAGTCCATCGCGGGTCTCTTCCGTCTTGGCGTTGAACTCAAACGGAGCGGTGA
>JAYTMG010000231.1:0-26362 GCA_043728745.1 Verrucomicrobiaceae bacterium | reverse complement strand
ACATGCCCGAGCGCTTCGAGCTCTTTTCGAATCTCACGGAAGTTGTAAATCTCACCGTTAAAAACGAGCCAAACTCTGCCGCTCGGATCGGACATCGGCTGATGCCCGGCCGGACTCAGATCGAGGATCGCAAGACGCCGGAAGCCGAGCCCGATCGCGCCCTTGATGTAAGTTCCCTCATCATCAGGGCCGCGATGCGAAATCGTCCTGCTCATACGCACAAGCCTCTCCCTATCAACCGCGACATCGCGGCGGAAGTTAAACTGTCCGGCTATCCCACACATGATTCTCCAATCGTCTCGCTCGAACTTTCGCCGCCAATAGAGCCTACTTGATCTGCACTCCCTTCAATCCGGTCGGCGCTGCCAGGGGCGCATTCGGATCAACATTCGAAGGGTGCGGATACGTGTACGGGGTGTACCGAAGTTTCCACGCCGTGCCGTCCCACACGTAAAGCTGCCCGTCGGGACCAGCCTTCGATTTATTCCAATCCGCCTCGTCGGTCACCCAGAACCCGCTGCCCACGACTGAGCCGCTCAAAGCCTGCATCTGCGCGGCTGTTCCGATCGAAACGCCCGCTTCGTTGTCGAAGCCGACATCAGCAAAAAAGTCCCGATTGGCCTTCACGATATCGCGTTCGGTGAACGTCGCATTTGGATCGCCCTTCTGCGCCCGGTAAAACGTGATGGCGGATGCACAAACAGCAGTCAGATTTCGCGGCCATGGCGCGCCAGCCTTGGTGTTGTTAAACCAATACACCGGCTCCCGAGGACCGCCGTCCCTGCCATTCCCAATTTGATCCCGGATAGGGTAATCAAACGGCGTCTTGTATGCCGTCGCGTAATCGATCCTTCCTCCAACCGTCGAGGCAAACGGAATCGTGAAAGTATTCTGACCCGTGACCGTTATCGAAAAGGTACTGAAAATCGTACCTCCGCTGTTGCCATAAGACGCCTGCACCCAGACCGGCCACCCCGTCTGGTAATTGTGCGGCTTGTCCGTGGTGATGACGGTCGGATTCCCCGCCACCGAAGTGCCCGTCACTCCGAAGTTCGGCCAACCGTGCGGCTCGGCATCATACGCATAGTCCTTTAGAAAGGCCCATCCGGTGACGCAGGAATTATTGAAGACCATCCCCGTGCCACCGCGAAGCTCGATGTTCGCCCAGTTCCCCGCGCCGGTCTTCGTCCACGTATTTCCGTAGATCTCCATATTCCTTACGCCGCGCGGCGGAGTGTTGCTCGCGAGGCCATGCCCGTCCACCTTGTGCGTTCCATTCATCGTATTATAGCGCACCACCACGCGCGCGTTCGCGTTCGCATCGCACACGTATCCGGTGTCGTTAAACGTGCAGTCTTCGACGAATACGTTTAATGGGCTTCCCACCGTACTGGGAAACTCCCACGCGTTACCGTCGCCCCTCATAAAAATCAGCTCCGCGTAGCTCAAAGTACACGAAAGCCGGCAGTGATCGATCAGTCCCGTATTGATCCAATTGCCGACGTAAGCAAAGTAGCCGTCCGACCTGCCTTCATACGTGATATTCGTAAAACGAAATCCACCACGCATCTGATAGCCCGTCGCCGGATTCGTAAACGCCTCCATCGAGAACACAGTCACCGGACGTGTCGCGGCACCAATAATCTTCAGGTCCTTGACCGTTACGACAGCCCAAACATTGATCATTCCATTCACGTAAGTCGGGCCGCTTTCATCCATCGTGATCACCGTATTGTCGCCCTGCCCCTGGATCGTAATCGGATTGATGATCCACATTTTGTTTCCGTTGACGCTGTTCTCCCGCCCCCAAGTCGCGGCACCAGCCGGCAACACGATCGTGTCACCCGCCTCCGCACCGGCATGGACGACACCGTCGCCGTCCACATAGCCGTAGTATGCGCGACAAAAGTCCTCCCACCCACAGGTCGGAGGTTGAATAATCTTCGCAAACGCCGAAGGAAGGACCAGTTCGATTGCGAGCAACATTGAGAAAATAGATTTTAACATATGATTGATTGGTTGAGTTTGATGTGACGATTTTTAGATTCAGTTTCGCGGACTCCCAGTCCCCCGCCCGCGCTTCAAAGTGTGACAAACTGCGGTTCACGCTCTGTGCCTTGCGCCAGATTCAGCGTCTCATTTTGAGCACCTTCATGATTCCGTTCCCGATCCGTAGCAGCGCGAAATTCCGGGACAAATATCGGTCCCTGAGTTCAGAGGCATACCTCCGAATCCCAACACCCGCATTATAGAACCAGCCGCGATTCGCCTTCCGGGGACGAGGAGGATTGACACGACGAATCGCCACCGAAACCCACGCGCCTGCCTCGATGATGGAAACGAACACCACAAAATCCCCATCGCGAAAAAACTCCACCGGCACTCCGTTCAAAACCACCGCCTCAACCGCGATACACGCCGGAATTCTCTTCATGAAGCGCACCGTCCACGCACTCGACTCTGGATTCTCGAATACGAACTCGTCCGCAAAAAATCGCACCTCCATCTTCGAAGCCGACACCCGGCGCTGCTGGCACGAACGAGTCGCGATTTCCTCCAAACTCGCCCACCGCAATCGCGGACACTTGGCCTCGATTCCCGAAACAAAGTCGTTCAACGCCCGACGATCATCGCGACAGATCGCATGGTGCTCGGCAAGGATCGCGGGCTTGCCAAGAAACGTCGATAAACCAAACGCCGCGATACTCGTCCAATAGTGCCGCTTGAACACCGGAAACCCCAAAAACGCATCCTGCGCAGGCAACAGCAAATCAGCCCCTTTAATTTGCGGCGTCCCCAACCTCCGCGGAATACAGCCTGAATTCGCAAGCCCCAAAAATCGACCGCTCTCACAAATAGCGCGAAGTCCGCTCAGCGAATAATCCTCGCGCGGACAAACCATCAGTCGCTCCCAAACCAGCCCAGTTCGGTCGCGTTGCCGATCCATCCGCTCCGCCGCAAGATGGCTTCGTTCCAGCAAATCCGCGTCATCTGCGGCGAGAAACTCATCCCGCGAATGATCGCACCCGTGCGCACAAATGCTGAACTGCGCACCGTACTTCCAGAACGAATCAACCATCCGCTGCGAAGTGCGCCAGTGGTTCCACGGAATGAACGCGACCGTCACATGAAAGCCTCTGCCGCTCGCATCCTCCAAGAGAGTTGGAAAATCGACAAAGCCGTATTTCGGAACGAGCAATGGATCATCAATCACAATCTCGGCCCTCATCGTCGGCACATGCCAGCAGCGCGAACCAAACACACGCCGGAGGAAAATGATCGCCGGCACAAACTCATCAATCCCGGTCTCGAACTCGCATTCCTTCTCCAGCAAGCGCTCCATGTCGAACACCATCATCGTGCTCCACACAAACACCTCCGCCGCGCCGAGCTGGCTTCGGACAAACGAGGCGTCATCGCTCCCAAACTCAGCCAGAACCTCACTTTCAGAGCCGCCAACGGCAGCCATGCTCACCGTTCCCCGCGCCGAGCGCTGGAATGTGTGACCGGAAAGTTCAGCGCTAAACAGTCGCCCCGCAGCAGGAAAAGTCACGGAACCCGGATTGCCCGCATACCGAACTTCACGAACTTCCCCGCGCGTAAACATTTCGAGGAATCCCGAGACGAATCGCTCTGCGCTCGTCACGAGCAAGAGAACAGGCGCAACGAATCCGGCGAATGTTGAGCCCAACGACTCAAGCCCCTCCACGGAGCTCAATCTCGAAACACTTTCCACATCGACAACACACGGACGCGACGACGCCGATAGTTGAGTTTTCAGTTCTTCAAGAGGCACCTCAAAGCATCCGAGTTCGATCAGCTCCGCAGATATTCCGAGGCATCGCGCGATTCCGATAACATTCCGCACGGATTCCGAAGCGTTTGCCCCGACGAAAACTCGGAGAGTATCGGGATTCCCGATTCGAGTATCGACGATGACCTCTGCGCCCGACACGGACGCCTCCTGCACGAAAGCACTCATGGATTTAGTCCTCCTCGGTGCATCGAAGTTTTCTCGGCTGGACCACCGCACTCGCCGAGTTTCTGTCCATCGCGCAACCACATCGCGAGACTACGAAACATCTCCGAGCCCCCCCATCGGTGCATCGGCACATTATCCCAGCCGACCAAAAGCTTCCTGCTTCGAAACGCGCCTGAAGGCTGGACCCAATTTTGCAAAATGTCCGCAATCGTGCTCCTTACCACCGGGTCGAGTTCAGGAAACCGCCCTTTCAAAATCACGCCGAGATTCAAACACTCAGCACAATCGTACAACTCCCGCCGATAGACCGTAAGCCGCGGCTTTCTGGAAAACGGTTTTGGCAATCCGTCCCGATCAAAAAGATGCGCAACGTAGTACCGCACGCCATTTTCCACAGCCCGACTCAACGGCAAGCTGCGCGTCACCCATTCCGCTTTCGCAAGTCCCTTGAGCACAAAGCACGTATGAAAATGGTCGATAAAACCGCGCTTGCCGTCCATCGCGTAAGGCCAGGAACCATCAGCGTTCTGGCTGTCCAACACGAACTCCAGATTCCTCTCCGCAGCCTCGCGAAATCGCTCATCCCGAAATGTGTCGAACGCCTGAAGCAGCATCGAAGCGCGATACGCACTCGCATTCACCACATTCACTTCGCCGTGTGGCGTGTAGCCGCAACTCGCAGCTCCAGGCCGCGTTTTATGTTCCGGGTAATCCGCCAAAACGTGCTCCGCAGTGGACCGCATAATTCCCAGCCATTTTGGATTTCCGTCGATTCGATACACTGCGTCAAACGCCTCGTAGCAATACGGCGTCGTCGTAATCAGCGGCGTTCCCTTTCGGAGAATTCCCGCCTGCGTCTGCCAGTCAAACGGATAGCCCCATCCGTGATGAACATAGTCCGGGCAACGCGTGCTCTCGAGCACATCGAGGAAATGCACGGCTCGCTCCAGATACGCTCGCTCGCCCGTTGCCTGATGAAGATAAGCAAAGCCCATCGCAAAATGAGCATCCGAAATCGGGAGTCTCATCCTCGGGTAAAAAAACCTCCTCGTCCAAGGCACGAACGCCTCGCAAAAAACCATCGGCGCAACCGCAAACGTCCCGAGGATTCGGCTCCGATAATACAAATTCTTCGCCGCACGCCCCACCTTGCTGGCGTAAAAATCCTGATGATCCTGCGATGTCTCGCCGAACCCTTCGAGCCAGCTCGCAAAACGAACGAGCGTGTCGAAAACTTCGCTCTCCCGTACATCCTGCACCAGCCGACCGGAGGATTGCGGACGATCAATCGAATGAAGCTGATTACTCATGGCTGCCTCCCCGCGCCGGAATTGCTCAAGGCGCTCACACATTGGAAGAACCCTTGAAACATCGTCTCCACAGACGCTTCTCGCAGAATATCCTCGCGTGCATTCTCGGAGAACTGACGGCGCAGCGCATCATCGTTCAGCAACATCAGAGTCTTCTCCTTGAGCGCGGAAGTGTCGTTCTCGGGAACGATAAATCCGCTTCGCCCATTCTTTAGGTAATGAATCTCCGGCGGCTGAAGCCCATCTTCAGTCACCACAGGCAGCCCCCAATAGAATGCCTGATTCATCCCAAGCCCCACGTCTCCCGGAATCACAAATAGGTCCGCCATTTTGAACAATTTGCTGATCTGCTTGTTGTCGGGATCAAACACCTCACCGAGGAAAAGGATATTTTTCCCGCGAATCATGCCGGGGATTTTGTACTCCATCGGATCGCCCACGATCACACATCCGCAATCGGGCTCGTCGATGGTGTTGAACATCTCGATCAAATGCTCGACCTTCTTGACCGGTCGCATCCGCCCGACAAACAAAACGACTTTCTTAAACGGGATTCCGAACTCGGCCTTAATCTCCTCGATCGACTCCACGATGTCCGGAAACGCTGTGAAATTGACCGCGTTATTCGCCACCCAAACTTTTTGCCGGTTCTTCGGCTTGATGTCCTTCACTTCATGTTTCGAGTAGAGCACGATTCCGTCGGACAGATTATGAATGTAGAAAAACGGCAGATTGCGCAGACGCGGATTCCGGACCTCGAGATTGATGCCTTTGTTCCAATACACGACGCGAATCCCCTTCCATTTGAGCCAATGCAGGAGCGGCCAGATGATAAGATTTTTCAAATGGAGAAACAGAATCACCACGTCCGGTTTCACCCGCTCAATCTCCCGCTTGTAATCATAAAAGCTGAACGGCATCTCCAAAAACTCGAACTCCAGCGGACACGGATTGTTTTTCTGAATCTCGTTAGCAATCACGCTGAATTCCCAACCTTCCTCCCGGAATCGCCGGGCGAAATAATTGTAATTCGACACCCGGTAGTGGAAGACCTTGTTTGAAATGAGGATGACCTTTTTCACAGGCGTTCAATCGGTAGCACAGATCCCGACGTTGATGAAGTTGATGCCGGCGTCGCATCGCGACTCGTGTGCCGGGAATACACAGGACTCAGTTCCGCACACACCGACGACCAGCGAAGCTCTTTTGCGCGATCCAGAATTTGCTCGCGGCTAAACCGTTCCGGAAACTCGAAGAACTGTTCGAGCGCATCCTTGACACCCGCGCAATCGTTCGTGCGACTCACAATCCCAAAACGCCCTTCGACAAATTCCTTCATCGCGCCGACATCCGAAACGACCATCGGCACACCAAATCGAGGCCCCAGAAAAACGAGCCCGCTTTGGTAGATGTTTCGGTAGGGCAGACACAAAACGTCCGCCGCTTTGAAAAAGATCTCCGCCTCATCGTTGGGCACAAATTGCTCGTAGATCTGCACATCGCACCTTCTGGACAATTGATCGAGCTGCGCACGAATCCGACGCCGACACGCCTCGCTGCGGAACTCGCCCGCCACCACAAGTCGTGATTGCTCCACGGTAAGCGCGTCGAACGCTCCGAGGAGAATATCCAATCCCTTGTACTCATCGATCTTCCCAAAGAATAAAATCACCCTTGCTTCCGAGCCGAGCCCGAGCCGCATTCTCGCTGCTGTGCGGCTCATCTCCGTGTCCGCCATTTCCTCATTTAGTCCGATGGAGGTGCGGCGAATTCTCGCCGCCTCCACTCCAAATTCCTCGACCAACTGCCGGGCCGCGCGCCCGGTGTGAACGAGCAGCGTGCCGGGCAACTTATAAATCCAGCGATACATCGCGCGAAAGAACCGGCTGCCCTCGCGGCTATGCGGGAGGACGTTGTGCACCGTGTAAATGTAATGACCGCTGACGAGCCGAATCAGCGAGTGCATGACGATCCCCTCCCACAGAATAAACTCGTTCCGGAACGTACCGACAAAATGAACCGTCGCTCCGAACTCGCGGATCAAGAGCGCAATCAAGCGCGAATAGTACCGAGCAAGATTCATCAATCTCTTCCACCACGATCGCATGTTGGAAACGCTCCCGCGAAGATTCACGTTTGCGATTCCCTCCGCAGTCAGGCGCGGCGCGGTCTCGTCGCAAGATACCACGAGCAGATCGACACCATTCGCGATCAATCCCCGCACAAATCCGACCGAGAAGTTCGGCTCAAATCCATTCGTAATAACGATATTCATCGCGACACTTTCTAGAACTCCCGCCTACACCGGCACGGCAGTTTCTTGAGCGGGCTCCGCAAATTCCGCGTCGATTGGCGCAGTCGCAGCCTCACTCTCCACCCGAACCGGTTCTGGAACATTCCAGGCAACGAGCATGAAAATCATCCACAGGTGATGATCTCCCCGCAGGTAAGTGGATTCCGTGATGTTCACGAAAAGGATCGTGAGAAAAAGGGTGACGCGAAAACACGCGAAATCAAAGTTCTCATTAAAAGCCGCAAGCAATCGCGGCAACGTCGAAAATATCACGCCTGCAAGCAGGACGCCGCCGACCCACCCGAGTTGCAAGTAGGTGTCCACGTAGCCGCTATGCGCCTGACCGAGCACCCACGTCATCGAAGCGTTCCAAGGAATGTTCGCCAATCGGCCAATCCAAAATCCACCAAATCCTATGCCGAATACCGGACTCTTTGAAGCGGCGGAATAGACGTCCGACCAAATATACACGCGGTCAGTCAGCGTGATGTCGCGTCCAAATTTCGTGATGAGGTACCCGAAGAACGAATCTTCGCTAAAGAACACAACACTGTGAACGAGCACGAGCGCGATCAACGCCACAGTGCAGCCGAAGACCGCTCTGACAAAAGGCGCGATGGACTCCGGGCGATCTCGCAGAGAGTGGATACGGAAGAACACAATTCCCGCAAATACGCAGACCGCCACCGATGTCATGCTGATCGTCACGGGCGATCCTTTGAGCAGGTATATCGCCATCATCAAATACAGGACATGGATATTCCTCCATCCGACCTCCGCCCACCGAAGCCTCACTTCTCGCAAGAAATAGATCGTCCCCAGCATGGCCACTTGGGCCAACGTGTTTTTCGATGTCGCAATCCCCTGCCATGATTCTCCGCCTCCCCAGTAATTATAGCTGACCCCAATATCCCGAAAGTATTTCACACAAACGACGGACATCGGGAGATGAACATACAGGCCCCGTCGGAGCACCGTCAGGAATGCTTCAAACGGCCGCTCGTTGGTAAGAACAACCATCGCCATCACAACGGAACCAATCACCTTGATGTAACGTTTGAACGAAACGTAGGGGTACTGAGACCACAGGATACTCACCGCCATGAATACGATGAGAGCGGTAAGCCACGGATTGCTTTGAAACGCCGCACTCCACTGGAATTTTCGCCGAATCAAAATTCGCAGCCCAAAGAAAGTCAGCGCCACAAAGAACCATCGGTCAATCTGACTTCCCTCGGTGGGATCAGAACCGCCGTCGGAGATCGGAATCTCCCAAATATTGAACCAAATCCCAATCGCGCGCGACGAGACCACCATGTACCAGAGCGTCGGCCAAAAGAGCTCCTCCGGTGCCGGAATGCCGCGCTTCCGATCCGAACGAAACGCGAGGATCACGAAGACCACGCCGATGAAAAGTGCAAGTTGTGGAGGCACGATAAAAGAATGTTGAAACTCAACGCGACCGATCCGCCACTCCACTTTCCGCCCTGCGGCGAACACGCGTCAATCGGTTGTAATAGTCCTCATGGCGCGCAGCCACAGCTTCGAGGCTGTAATGCGACTCCACGAAATCCCGTCCCGCCTGTCCCATCTGTGTGCGGAGCGCCGAGTCGGTCAGCAGTAATTCCAGCCGTGCGGTCATGCCTTCGATGTCGCCAGTGCGCACGATGAATCCTGTTTCGCAGTCCTTCACGCCTTCCGGCACGCCACCGGTGGCGTAGGCTACGACAGGAACTTCCATCGCCTGCGCCTCGATCATCACGCGCCCCAATCCTTCGTGATGATACGTCGGAAATGCTACAACCGCACTTGCCGCGTACCAGTCCCGCAATTCCTCAACCCCGAGCGCACCGAGGAATCTGACATTGTCGCGCAATCCGAGTTTCGCAATTTCGGCGCGCAGGTCATTCACAAATCCGGTGGATTCTACGCGGCCTGCAAAACCAATTTGGAACTCAAAACCCTTCACCTTCAAGCACGCTGCAACTCGCACCAAATCGAGATGACCTTTAGGCCGAATCACCCGCGCAGGCAGGAGAATCATGGGAACGCGCGGCGCGTCATGAATCAACCGCGCACGACTCCGCTCGAAAAAACGAACGTCAATTCCATCCGATAAATTGCAGAATCGATCCGCCACATAATCAGGAAGATCGAGGCCATTCACACCCGCGACACCGTTCGCGAGCGTCGCATGTTTCCTGATCGACAGATGAAGGAAGCGATCATTCGAGTAGTGATTCTGGAGCGCGAACGGAATTCCGCGCAGTCGCGCCTGCGCTACAATTTCGTCGGCATCGGAACCTCCGAAAAAGTGAAGCATACACAAATCAATGTGGAATCGATCCGCGAGTTCGGCAAACTTCGCGCCCGCGCCAACGACCTGTCCAGACCGGCGGCCGATCGCGCGAGCGAGATTCCAGCGTTCGAGTCCGAGCGCCCATATCCACGGATGATAAAGCACACGATTGCGAAGCCGCTCTTTCATCGACAGCGCATCGGGTTCAACATCAGGCGCGATCTGGAGACTGTCTCCATCCGCCAACGGCAATGGAACCATGAGCAATCGGCCACGGCCAATCTCCGACGTTCGCTCAGCGAGCATCGCGCGATCTCCTGCAATATGAATCCGGATAATCGTCATCGCGTTGCGCTCCAGCAGTGCGCAATCGAGATCGTGCAGAAGCCGCTCCATGCCGCCGCCAGACTCAAATGCGTGCGCAAACCGAACAAGCGTCATTCCATCCAAAGAGCCCGCCGCGCAGTTCTCCAAAACCGCGACCGGCCTCGGAAGAACCGGATTCGCCCGCACTCCGGCGAAGTCAACATGGATTGAAAGCGACATGTGAAAATGCAGACCAAAAAATGAAAGAACCTCTACCGCTCACCGACACCAACCCAGCTTGCGTCGAGGATGCCGCGCGACACCGTCCAGCTTCCGGACGACGAATCATCAAGTCCGCCAAACAGACGAATCTCCGAGTCAGTGACGATCGCGGAGCAGATGTAGATGATCGATGCGGGAGCGCTCTGCCATCCGCCAGCGAGCGGTCTGGAACTGACTTTCACCGGCAGCAATGTTGATTTCTCAATCAGCACCGCCCAAAACACATACGTCTTACCGGGATAAACCTTGTGAACAACATGGAGCCAGTGGTTCGCATCGTACTCGACAGGATTGATACTGTTTCGCAATTGGAGCCCATCACCTCCAAACGGCACCGCCACACTCGTTTCGAGCACCGTCTCGAAATCCAAATCCGGCCAATTCACAGCCTCCAGCAAGACATAGGGCTCGAACGAATAGAGTAGAAACAACCTTTGCCCTTCGGCAAACACGCCCCAGTTTTTCTCCACCATTTCGACGGGGCGATCCAGCGTCGGAAATCCGCACCACGTCAAACTTGGCTCGATGGGATTCAGTCGTGAAATCCCCACGCGAATCGCCAGCGACTCCATCCGCAATGCGCGATTCGTAGATGGCCCGCTACTTGTGCGGGAGATGACGACGTGATTCGAAAAGACCATCTCACGAAATTGGAACATTCGGAAATCCTCCGCACGATGGCTCCGTTCATCTAGGAACTGCGAGATCGCAAGTTCGCTCGCAGACTCCACGCGGGCGCCATCGCTGAGCTCGAAAAGGAGCGGCGTCGTCGAGGAAAAGAACCGCGCTTCATCGGCCTTTTGAACACTCCACGGCGACCGGTCCGCCCTCGCGAGAACATACACGGTCCCATCATACGTGACGGCACACGGATTAAACACACCGGCGAAAAACCCGGAACTGCCTCGCCCGGCAAGAAACCGAAAATTATCAAATAGTGCTATAGGCGCGCTGAGCTGGGCCAGTGCCTCATTGACGCGGTACCGCGACGCCGCCTGCGGCTCACCATTCAGCCCCAACGCCTCGCAGACAAAGACAACGGAAGACGACACCGCCTGATAAGTCGAAACGCGATGGTCACAAATCACATCCGTCAGACGGAATCCGAGCGCCTTCACGCGAACGACGAATTCGGAAAGATCAATCCTGCCGGACCAGAACATTCCGTAACTTGCGCGAAGAAGAATTGCCTCGGCATCTCGCAACCACGGCAGTCGATCAATGAGCCGTTCGAGCGGGAACATTTCGATGTCGATCACGGAGACGAAATCTCCCGCCGGAGCGACTGCACACACCGGCAGTTTCCTATCGTCATGGAGCACGGGCGAGATGAACCGAACACTCTGCTCCGCCATGACCTCGAGCACCTCGGCTTGAGTTCCGAACGCGTTGTCCACGCATACGACTGATTCCATCGTTCCATACCGCGACTGGCGTTCTCGGAGATAGCCCGAGATCGTCTGTGGACGATCACCCTCCACGCGTTGGATCGAATATCCACCAAGCTCGAACAACGAGCGGATCGTATTTTTCAAAGCAGACATAACGCTCTACAATTTCCGACGTGCGAATCCTTTTACGCGTCCGGCCCCGCAGCAGCCACCTTCTTTGCGACGCAATACATGAACGGGGAAGTGAATCGATTCGGGCGATTGAATCGGCTATTCACCCACATCCCCAGTTTAGAAATTCGCCGCCCGATCCACGACGCCAGACGGGACGAAGATTCGGTCCAAAACAGGAATGTCTCGGAGTATCCCATCTCCACAATCTCCATGCCGGACTCACAAAGAGTCGCCCGCCAAGCTTCCATGTCCATCGCCGCGATGACGTGTTTGCGAAGGTTGCTGCGATCGAACAACCAATGCAGAACGAACTGTACACGTCGGAAATTCGGGCATGTAACAATCAGCATTCCGCCCGGTTTCACCAGCGCCGCATGTCTCCGCAGGACGCTGCGAAAATCATAAAAATGCTCGATGAAACCGAATGAACAGACCAAGTCGTACGAGACCGTCGGCTTGAACTGAAAGAAGTCGCCCTCAGTCACAGCCCCCACATTCGCCCCATGTCGCGAAAGGTACTCGGCAAATCCGCGCCCCACGCCTGAAAAATTATCGACGCCGTGAACGCGAAGACCAAACTGCGTGGACAAATAAATGAGGTATCCGCCGGGGTAACAGCCGATTTCGATGCAATCCCCAGACTTCGGAACATGACGTGCAAAGACGTCCTTAAACGGCAATTCGTCCGGCATATACCGAAGTTCGCGCTGCTCCCACATCGCGCTCCAATACTGCCCGTCAGCCGAAGTCGCCACGTCAGCAGCCCCAAATTCCACGACTGCTTCATTCGGGATCACGCTTTCAAATGACTGGTTCATAAAGACAAAAATTTAGCGGGCCGTTCCGTTTCGGAGAGAGCCTCCGACCTAGCCGCCGGTTCATGGATTTGCTCGCGAAACAATCCCACTTTGGTCCCCACGGATGCCGGCGACGCTGGATAATCTGCACTCCGGAAAAATACCGCACTGCCTGTCGCGAGCGGCTCCATTGCCATCAATTGCTTCTCTTCATCCGCACGATATTCATCCAGTTGATCGAGAATCGCGTAATCCCGATCGGCCTCAAACTTTCGCGCGAAAAGACTCCTCGAACCAATCAGCGCGTCGAAATACTCCGTAGTGAGCGTCGCCGGAGTCAGAGGATTCGGATTATCCCAATCCACAAATCTCAGCGAATTGTTGATCAGGTTCCTCTGAACCAACTCGGACTTGGAATTGAGAAGAATTGTTTGAAAGAACATCTCATCCGGCAACAACGACCTGCGGTGAAAACGTACGTAGTCCGGGCGACGCTCAACAAACTCCAAAATCTCCGCTACGGCTGCCATGGAAATCGACCACCATTGCCAGCCACCATAGGGCTTCAAGCCACTGGGAAACCGCCGTTTCAAAATGGCAGACGCGTTGCACAGAGCCGAAATCCCACGCGACAAAACCTTCCATTTCGTCCGCCGCCGATCGCCGAAATGGTAAGCGTGGATGCGATCCAATCCTCCCGCCGTCCACATCTCGGATGGCAACGGAAAGTGTTCGATGAAAATGCCGCCTCGATTTCGCTCAATAAAGCCGTCGATGAATGCATTACTGCGCAACGGATAATCTTGGCCGCTGATGAGGTTCACCATGTCAAATTCCGTGTGGCTTTCCGCCACCGCACGAAGGCCATTCAGCGTCGCATTCACGATGCCCAGTTGCCCCCACGCTCCGTTCTCACTGCGAAGAAACTGCCAGCCGCGTACATGCGCGAGAGCTTTGCGAAAAACCGCTTTGTCGCACGCGCTGTCGAGGTGGACAAAGAACGTCGAGTTCCCGTCATCGAGAGCGCCGATAAGCCTCCGCAACTGCTGCGGCGCTTTGTGAGCGAGGACTATGTAGGCTTTACGAATCACGTTCAGGAAGCGGACAATTGTTGCAGGATGCCTTCCGGCGTCCGACTCGTTTCGCCACGCCTCGCGCCATCTCGGCGAGCAGGCGGAACATCTCACGGAAGCCCATGACCGCAGGGTTGCGGCGATCGTTTTCATTCTCGAGCAGACGAATCTGTGCGCGAAGTTTTCGGATTTCCAGATGCCATGCGTCCAGCGTTTTGGGATGCACGAGCGAGAGCTGGCTCGCCCTCGTTCTTGCGGCGAGGCTCTTCAACGCGGGATTCGTCGTCAGCATTTCCGCGCGGACAAAAAGCACGGCGTTTTGCGCGTACCACCGCTCGACATTCGGATTATTCCAAACCGCCTCGCGAACGAAATCAAGAGCGGCAAACCCTTGCTGCGCGAAGCGCTCCACCCAGAATTCCGGCCACTGTTCATTGATGTGATTAGTCCCACCCTGCCCTGGGATCGCGGCTGAAAAAAGAACCGCAGGAGCCAGTTCACAAAGGAACGAAACAAAACGCTCCGCGCCCTCGGGCGGCAGGTGCTCTGCGACCTCCATAGATATTACGAGCTCATACGACCGTCTCCATTTTGTAGGCGCACTCAGGTCCATGGAATGGAAATTCGCCCGGTCGATTTCCAGAGCCTTCTTGTCCACATAATCGCCGTCGATTCCAGCCACGTCCGTCACGCCCAATTCCTTCGCGACGCACAGCCAGGTTCCGACTCCGCAGCCGACATCGACCACCGACTTGCACCCCAATACATCAAGCACCAGCGGGAGAATCTCCTGCGCAGATTTTCGCGAACCGTCGCGAATCTCCGAAAAGAAGGCGGTCGTGTAATGCGTCGTTTCTGTAGCGCTACGATTCATTTTATCGCCTCAAATTGCCACTCTGGCTCGAGGTAAATCGCCCCGAGATTTGAAAAGGGAACCTGCCCGCTCCCATAAACATCGGAGTCCTCAATCGTGAACCTCAGGAACTCCGAAAGCATGTCGATATCGGACGGGCCATCCGCGAGCCATACGTCGATTGAGTAAGCTCCTTGCAACAACGGCAGGTGCGGAATCTCGCAGCGAAAAACTCCTGCATCTTCCGTTTGAGTTTGAAAGCCCGTCATTCGCGTATTCACGCCGGCGACAGGGCCGAAAGTATTGTGCCGGATCACGACGCCCATCACCGGACTTGTGATCCTCGGCCTGTCCTCAGTTGCATATCGCAGTTCCACGATCAGCCCCTCACCCATTTCGAAGCGATCTCGCTCCTCTCCTCGGCGGGACAAGAGCCGCGACGATGTGATGTAGGGCGTTGCCCAGCCTGCGCGTGCAGCTTCGACGGCACGATTTCCATTTCCGGTTTCGCCAAGAGAAAGATACCGCGAGATGGCCGTTTTCGTGTCGCCCGCGAAATTCACACTCCCGTGATCCAGCACGACGCACTTTGTGCAAAGATTCGCGATTGCTGCCATTTGGTGACTGACGATCAAGACAGTGCGGCCACCACGCTTCGAAATATCATCCATTTTCCCGAGGCATTTCCTTTGGAATTGCGCGTCACCCACGGCGAGGACTTCATCGACGATCAAAATGTCAGAATCCAAATGTGCGGCGACCGCAAATGCGAGGCGGACGTACATGCCGCTGGAGTAGCGCTTGACTGGCGTATCGAGGAACGTCTCCACCCCGGCGAATGCGACGATTTCATCGAACTTCCGCCGGATCTCAGTGGACGCCATCCCGAGGATTGCACCGTTCAAAAAGATGTTCTCGCGGCCAGTCAGCTCTGGGTGAAATCCCGTGCCGACTTCGAGCAGACTCGCGACCCGGCCATCAATGAGAATCCTGCCGTTCGTAGGCTCCGTGATTCGGCTCAAGATTTTGAGAAACGTGCTTTTTCCCGCGCCATTGCGACCAATAATTCCGACAACTTCACCTTGCGCGACTTCAAGCGATACATCTTTCAAAGCCCAGAATTCCTCCGTCACCTCGTGCCGTCTCCGACCACGCTCCCGCAGCCAACGGAGCGGATTTCGGAACGCTGCCTCAAGGCTGTGTCGAAGCCCATCGCGACTGCCCACTTGATGATTGAGCACGTACCGCTTGCTGAGGTTTTCCACCCGAATTGAATGATTACTCATGCGATCAAATTACGTCTGCAAACGAGCGCTCGGCTTTTCTAAAATACCAAACACCAGTCACGACCAAAACGACAGCCACCGTCACGGACAACGCCAACCCCGGCCAGTAAACTGAGTGCTGCCCGCCAAGCAGACACCATCGAAACCCATCGATCACACCGACGACAGGATTGAGCGAATACAGCAGCCGATATTCCGCCGGGACCAGACTGCTTTGGAATCCCACCGGAGAAACATACAGACCAAACTGCACGATAAACGGCACGATCGCGCGGAAGTCCCGGAACTCCACCATCAGCGCCGCGATCCAAATTCCGGCACCGAACGAAGTCGCAAGGGCCAGGAGGACAAAAGCCGGTAGAAGCACAATCTGCAAAGGCGGCACAATCTGGTACCACAGCATCAGCATCGCGAGAAAGCAGCCCGAGATCGCAAAATCCACCATGCTTGTGATGATGCTGCTCGCCGGAACCACGAGCCGCGGAAAATAGACTTTCGAGATAAGATTGGCGTTGTTCACGAGACTACTCCCGCTCTCCGAAAGTGCGTTGGAAAGAAATTGCCACGGCAGCATTCCGCAGAAAACGAGCACCGGATATGGCGTTCCAAGCGACGGAGATTTCACGAGCCTGCCGAACACCATCGTCAGCACCAGCATCGTCAACAAGGGCTTCAATAGACTCCATGCTACGCCGACAACCGTCTGCTTGTAGCGCACAAGAAAATCGCGCCACGCCAGAAAGTAGAACAGTTCGCGGTAGAGCCACAGATCACGCCAATAGTGGCGCTCAGCCCGACCCGCTTCGATAATCAGGGTTTCCATAAATTCGTCTGGCGTTCTCGCTTCTCACACGCTCGACCGAGCGAGACATCAATCACCCTTTGCTTTCCTGTGCGCCCAACCGCGCGGAACACACGGCGGCCTTGCATCGCGCGAGCAACGAAAAGAAACGCGGCCAATGCTTTCTGACGTACGTTTTGAAATTCCTAATGTGGATGCTCCGGGAATACGGCAGACCTTGCTTCCAGCCGTGTTTTAACAGCGCGCCTTCGAGCTCTGGGGAACCGAATGTAACGGCCACAACTCCACTATCCGGATAATGAACGAACCGGCTCGCAGGGTGCTCGCGTCTGAGCAAGCCCGAGATTTTGAAGAACGCGCTCGGCGTCACAAAGGAGTCATGGAACGCCAGAACAGACCTCGGTCCAAGAAACCTTCGCACTGCGGAATAATCCCTCCGCACAGCTTCGTTCGTGTGCTCGCCGTCGATGAATGCGTAATCCACCGATGCCGGAATACTCTCGTCGCTGACGTCCCATGAGCACGATTCAAACGTGGTGATTTTTCCGGTGTCGGCACCTGGAATCGCCGATAGGAGCGCGAGCATGCGCTGCGTCGAGTTTCCATCATACCGATAGTTGTCGGCCCATCGCTCGTCAGGTTGCTCCAACGGTCGCGGATCAATGGAAAGGACACTCACGCATCGACTATCGATCACATGAGGCTGAAGGCTTCCACCAAGGTGGGAGCCGACTTCGAGATACGTGTACCGTTCGGCGACGGAGCAGATCACCTCCCGAATCGACAAAAGCGCAAGCCGATCTGGATCGCTCGTTTGCGAGTCGATCCATCGGAATGCTGAAAGGTCCAATGTGGTTTGCATACGGTTAATTGTGATGTGCGAGGGATTCGTAGAGGTCTTCGTGTCGACTCAGAAATTTTTCGAGAGTGTAGGACTGCAACAGCTTTTCACGCCCACGCCGTCCCATTTCCCTCGCGCGAGTTTTGTCCGAAAGGATGTTCCCTATTGCGGCGGCGATCGCAGACGGAGAGCGATCTTCGATGAGGAATCCCGTCGTGCCGTTCTCCACTTGCTCCGGAATGCCGCCGACCGTGGTTGCAACGACCGGGCATTCACAGCCCATGGCCTCTAAAATCGTGTAAGGAAGATTATCGCCCGATGATGGATGAACGTAAACGGTTGCCGCCGAATACCACAACGGGAGCTGGTCGCGCGGGACGTAGCCCAAACCGCGAACAAGCGGATGATTCGGAACGAGGATGTCTCCCGCAATGGCCAGAACTGCTTGCGGGAACTTCTCCGCGATGTGGTCGATGAATGCCTCGGCGAGTGGAAGCATTCCTTTCATTTCATTGATCTCCCACCGCGCTCCGGGCGTCGAAATAAACAGAATGAGTTCCGCGCCCTCGGGCAATCCAAGCTTCTGCCTGGCGTCTTCAACGCGGGAAAATCCGACGGAATCAATGCCGTTCGGAATGTGCTGAAGCCGGAATCTCCGCATCTCCTGCCGCCTCATGCGTTCTACGAACCAATTGCTGACACCAATGACCTGCAAGGAGCGCGGCGTTCTGCGATGCACGAGTTTCTTCTTCAGCCGTTGTAGGAAATAGCGGTGACGAAACACGGTGTACCTCGTGAACTTTGAAACAAGCGGACAATGAAAACAGGTCGCATTGTGGTCGCATCCGTAACACGCCGATTGGATTTGGCCGATAGGCCGTGGGTCGTGCGGCGTGAAGACCGTGGGGTAACGACGCGCGACTTTTGAAAGCGTCTCGTAGCCGAGCCATCCGTAAAACGCATGAAGGTGAACGACGTCTGGATTGAATCTCGCCAATGACTCCAACACGTCTCCGGCGCGCGACGTTTCAACGTCCGGACACAGCCACACTTCGTGCCTTTCGTGGAGTCCCGCAAACAGGTCTTTTGCGCACCGAGTCGCGCCGCCGTTCCAAGGCTCATTGATGATCGCGAGCTTCATTTTACCTGCTGCTCCTCGTGATAAACTGCACCGCCGCAGGTCGCGCCCGTTGCCGCTTCGATGATTGAGAGCAACTGCGGGCCTGTCGTTTCCAGCGTGTTCTCACGTTTCACCTTCTCCCGCGCACGCCGCCCGAATGCGCCCGCAATGTCCGGCTGGGAGACGAGGGTGATAATTCCACGCGCCATCGCTTCGATGTCGAGATACGGAACGACAATTCCGCAACCATCGCGCACAAATTCCGGCATTCCGCCCGCTCTCTCAAAACAAACGACAGGCTTCTCCGTGGCAGCCGCCTCGAGACACGCGAGTGGATATGGATCGTCGCGAGACAAAAGCGCGAACACGTCTAGCGCCGCATACATTGCGAACGGATCGCTCACTTCGCCACTTGCATGAAAACGCGCTTCGACGCCCGCCAGTTCAAGATCGTGGCGCAGGGTGAACTCTTCCTCTCTCGTTCCCATGCGGCCAATCCAAACAAAATGAATGTTCAATTCAGGCTCCAGTTTCCGGAGTGCGACGAGCAATTGTGGAATGAGATCCCGGCCCTTTCTCCAATGCTCCGCTCCACAACCGCCGACCACCAATGCGCCTTTTGATAGCCCTAACTTCGCGCGCGCGGATTCTTTTTCGGAAGCAGTTGGAATCGGTGGGAGATCGCGGATGTGTTCATACACCACCGCAATTTTCGAACTCGGGATTCCGTGATTCTGAATCAGATTCAGCCGCACAGCCTCGGAGACCGCGACGAATGTTGTCGTGCTTGAGAGCATACGTTCCAGATTCTCCCGACCGCTCCGCCATATCCAATAGGCAAGCTCGTGGACATGGGTAACGACCGGAACACCGGAAGGCGCAAGGCACTCGAGAATCGCTCCATTCGTCACGGTGTTTGAGTAGATCAAATCGTAATTCCCCTGCTCGAAGAATCGTCGCACTCGCCCGCTCTCGAGCTGAATCGTTTGCGGCAGTAAGCTGCGAACTCGGCGGCCTATTCGCGAACGGGAAAGGATCGACGTGCCGAGCGTGAGCGTCGATCCCAGTTCGCGGAATGCCGCCTCGAGCGGACCCGGCGCGCGCAAGATGGTTCCGATGTGACAGCTCACATTCGCCCGGAGCCATTGCATGAACGCAAGCAGGCCGATCGGGGCTCCAGTCCGGCTGGAGTCATGCGAAATAAACAGGATTCGCGGAGCGGTGCGTGACATCGGTGGTTAAAGCGAACTGAGTGCCGTCGCGGGCTCGGGACGTGCGGCCGCTTCCATTGCGGTGCGCACGGCATCCAGGAATCCGTGACCAAACTTGCGATCGGGCTCGAGGCAATTTCCCTCCGCCCATTCGTTCCACGATTTTACAAAGACGATACGTTCCTCTGCGGGACGATCGGCAACCGCCTCGAAAATATCGCGGAGGTGTTCCGCAAAAAGCTCCGGCGTCGCGCCGTGCAGCACCACGCCTTTCTCCCCAGCACGCGCAGTATTGTCCCAGCCCGGCACGACGGACGGGTAGCAGCCGAGCTCAAGGGCCGTCGTGGATTTGAAGAACAACATCGCATCGCGGTAGTAGTGAACGCCGCCAGGCCATCCCAGGATTCGCTGGAGGATGCGATGAGCAATCAAGCGCGCGGTCCCGGTCACCGCTTCGAGCTGCATCGGAAGTCGCCGTGCAGCATTGCGCTCGGAGTTCGCGAGGCGAAGTCGCTCCGTCGTAATGTCCCAAATCCGGCGTCGCATGACTTTCAATTCGTTCGTCACGACCGCGCCGCTGTAACCAAATTTCCTCCACTCAAAATCAAGCTCGTCATCGAAAAGATGCGCCACAAAATGAATTCCCTCCAGGCCGTTGCGGCCCGCGAGATCCTGCCACAGCTCAATGAATTCCTCGGTTCCTGGAAGATTCTTCGGGCGAAAGATTGTGAATATCGGACGATTGTGGACGCGGATGTAGCGCGGGTCCTGAAACGCTTCGAGGAGAGCATAGAAATGGCGCTCGTGGTCGGCTTTTCCGGGATACGTTTGTTCAATCAAAGTGCGCTTCTCCGCACCGTACCAATGGCTGCGCCACGCGTCATTTGCCCACGCGAGACAGAACGGAAAATCCGGCTCGCCCGACGCGACGACTTCATTGAACGGACGCTCCAGCATTCGACGACCGGCGAACCAATAGTGCCAATAGCAAAAGCCCTCCACTCCCGCACTCCGAGCGAGCTCCGCCTGCGCAGTGCGCACCTCGGGCACGCGAAGATCGTAGAATCCTAGATCCGCAGGAAGTCGCGGCTGATAGTGCCCCGGAAACAACGGCTTGGCTTTCGTGACATTGGTCCACTCGGTGAACCCCCTGCCCCACCATTGATCGTTTTCCGGAGTAGGATGAAATTGCGGCAGATAAAATGCGATGAGTCTGGCGGTGCTCATGGCGTCGCAGCCTCCACTTCATTCCGGAGTTTGCGGAGACCTTGCCGATCGTACGCGCGCGGAAGCTTGCGCTCGCGCACATACGCTTCACACATCGCGAGGTCGCTCAGGTAACTCATTTCCCACGCAGGGATTCCTTCTTCATCTAGCGCCCGCGCCGGTGAGAGAGCCCGGCGCGACTGGAGTTTGAGGCGGTAGTAAAGCGACTTTAGCACGGGGAAGCGGAGCGGGTTGTGAAACCAATGATGGAGCAAATAAGCGCGTGTGCGCCCGCGAGACCGCGCTGTGTTTAACCAGCATCCGTAAAGGAGACGACTCGGATTAAAGTGATGCTCGACCTCGACATCGAGCCGCCCGTCGATTCGGAATCCCACTTGCTTCAACTGCCATGTGAACAACGATTCCTCCCCGCCCCCGGTCACTCCCGGCCCAAGTTGTGTTTCAAAAGATGGCACTTTCTCAATGACTCGGCGATGAAACGCCATGTTTGCGCCGCAAAGCTCAGACGGCTCGGAAGGGGCCAGATAATCTGCGGTCGATGCCAGCCATGCACGGTGAGTTCGATTCATCCACGGACGATGCAGGTGGCCCGCGAGCCTCACTCCACCAGCGACAGCGTCAGCCCGCCCGGATAAAACTGACTCACACATTTGGTCGATCCAGTTTGTCGGAAATCGGATGTCATCATCGCTAAACAGCAGAATCTCTCCGCGAGCCTGCCGCAGTGCGAGATTGAGCGCGCGGCTTTTTCCGGTCTCGGCCATGAAGATGTAACGCGCCGAAATCCGATCGTGACTGAATGCGTTCACCGCCGATTCCGCGTCGCCCTTGATACCGTTTTCGATCACCAGCAATTCCGCACTCAGCGCGTCTGACAACCGCACCGATTGCAGCGACTGGAGCGTGCTGCGCAGATCCTCGCCGCGCCCTTGGGTGCAGACGATCACGCTGACGAACGATTTCACTCCGGTATCCATGATTCGATGACGCGACTAGCGCATCCACTGCTTCGCGGGCTTCTCGATGAACAGCCAACTCAGCCATCCTGCCGCCAAGCAAAACGGCAGCACCAACGCAAAACACGCCCACGGATTCAACGGCATCCAGCCTTTCACGGCGTAGCAAAAATAGAGCTGCTGGAGCACGCCACCATAAAGGTAAACACCGTAGGAAATATCGTTCTTCGCCCCGATCCGCTTAATCCAAGTCGGTGCCGCATACGCAAAATAGAAAATGAGATACGTCCCGGCGAGCGGCACAGTCACATAAAGCGGAACCCATCGACTTGTGCCAAGGAGCGCAAGACTGGCAAGCGCGAGCCAGCCGCTTTTCGGAACCCGATTGCGGAATAGATACAAGAGCGATCCTGCGCCAAAGAGCACCCCAAACCGCGCCCAATTCAGCCACGCATTCGGGACGTATCGATGCTCGTAGATCGCCACGGCCATCGCGAACAATGTGAACAAGGCGACAAGCCAACGCCGCCGGAATGCGCCGACAGACCCGGCGAGCGCGACCGCCATGTAGCAGCAAAACTCCACGCGAATCGTCCACATCGGGCCGTTGACGGTTTTCGGATATGGATTCCCCGCGAACGAAAGCGGCCTCTCCAATTCAAACGGATTCAAAGTGAATATCCCGACCGCCCAGCTCTGTTTCGGAATCGAGCGCAAGTAGCGCAACCAGTCATCGCCAGCAGCGAGTGCCGCGACGAGGGCCGAGAATACAAACGCCACGGCGAACGCTGGCCAGATTCGCGCGACGCGGGCTCGCAGATACGACTCCGCCCCGCGACCCGACAGCCAGCTTCCGGTAATCAAAAATCCGCTGATGATGAAGAAGCCGTTGACCGCGCTTCCCGCCGCGTCGCCGATATCCCACAAGAGCCAGCCGAGCGGGTCGGTGCCGAAGCCGCCGAAGGCCCATGAGTGGGCAAACAGCACGACGATTGCAAAGGCAAGGCGTAGGAAATTCAACGCGTTGGGGCAATCGCGTTGCAGCCACTCGGCTTCCACTGCGCCCGCAGCGCGAGCAGATGTAGTCACGAATTCACGCGGCTTTGAATCAATGATTGCCGCCGGTGTGGTGACATTTCCAAACATACTTTGAGTCGGTGAATCCACGGGCAATTTAATTTAACAACGTCGCGACCTTGCCGAGAAAACGGGCTTTCTCGCGGCTCCACAGGTTTTCCCGGTACACTTGTAGGCCATTTTCGACGACCGCGTTTGCCTGCTCTGGATTGTCACGCACCCAAAGAATTTTCGCAGCAAGGTCGGGCACGCTGTCCGGCTCAAACATGAGCAGTTGCTCCGGGCCGAAGTAATCGCAGATCCCTTTCGTTTTCGGGCCAATGACGGGGCGGTGCATGGCGAGGTATTCAAACAGACGCGTGGGGAAGTTTATTTCGATGAATGAGGAACGTCGATTGGGCACGATCCCCACGTTGCAGTTTAGAATCGCCTCTGCAATTTCGTCCTGAGTTTTCGCTCCGTGGTATCGCACGATGTCCCCGATTCCGAGGCGTTCGGCCAGGGCCAGAACTGTATCCAGAAAAGGTGTCGGCGCTCCGTAAATATCCAGACAGATTCCCGGAATTTTCGGCCTCAATTGGGCGACTGCCTCAACCAGAAGATCGACGCCGTGCCGGTGGACGATGGAGCCGTGGTGCATGACATGAAATTCCCCGGGAGCATTGCGGCGGCCTGTTTTCGGGGCGAAGCGGCCCGGATCAAAAATCTGCTGCTGGGGCGAATTCATCACGATGTGCATCTTGTCCGGCTGGCAACTGCGGGAGACGAAGAGGTTCTTGAAGGTGATGTTTGGAGTGAGGGCGAGGTTTGAGAATCTGATGCTCCAGCGTTCGATTCGGCGAAGGACGCGCACTTTCCAGTCGTCAGTTTTTAGCCCATAGATGCTCTCCATCAATTCGGGCATCGGGTCGTGAAGATCGAGGATGATGCGGGCTCCGCGGAGTTTCGGAATCAATGCCGCGAACACGAGGAAATCGGGCATGTTGTGGATATGCACGACATCGTAGCGTTGCCGGAGCCCCCTCGTCAGCAGGTAGAAAAACGAAGAAACGAAGAAGCGTCCATACTGCCAGAAATACATCAGTTTGCTGTCTCGCCGATGCTTGAGCCGCACCCGGACTACGTGAACTCCACCCACATCCTCCACGAGCGTGTCTGATTTGTCGCCGGCCAGACAGAGCAAATCGACCTGCATACCGGCTTCGATCATGGCCTCTGCTGCACGGCGCGGACGGGGATCGGCAGGGTAGCGGGAATACAGGAGCACAGCCGCGCGTTTTCCTTTCAATACGCCGGGCAGTCCGCTTTCCGAATCGCCGTCCGGGCTTCGCGACGGGACGACAGGACGTTGCTGCCGAGTTTTTGCGAACCACTTTGCGATGTCCTTCGCCAGCGGGTTCCAATAATCCCCGGAGTACTTCTTGGAAACGAAGGCGAGGAACTGACGAATGAACGCAACTGGATAACGATCCCGCTCACATCCTTTAT
This sequence comes from Verrucomicrobiaceae bacterium, assembly GCA_043728745.1. Classification (GTDB taxonomy): domain Bacteria; phylum Verrucomicrobiota; class Verrucomicrobiia; order Chthoniobacterales; family Chthoniobacteraceae; genus SXWH01. The sequence continues at coordinate 1,594 of JAYTMG010000231.1, read as the reverse complement.
CTCCGAATTCGATGTAATCGGGATGAATGTTAATCAGCGCCATTCCTCCGTGCTCAACGATCCAGTCTAGTTTTCGCATCCAAATCTCGGGCGTCTTCTCGCGTAAAAGCAGGAAGAGCGTGGAGTCCTGCGGAAGCGTGTATGGGAGCTCCACGTATCCACGCGGGTCGGAATCAGTTCGCGGATTCGGCCCGCTTTTTGATGGTCGAGTTTCTGAAGCTGAAACCCAAAATGGGAAGATCGTCTGCCTGCCCTCGGGCTGGGGCTCGAAAGGATCGGCATCGAACGTGGACGCATCGTATTGGATGTTGAGCGCGTGCAGCCAGTCGAGGCGATTCAACATGAAGCCGGACCGAAATCCAACAGCGCCCCACTCGCTGAGATGCTGATTGATCCGCATCGCATTGAGTGCGAATTGCCGGGGAGAGTCGTAGAGGAGGCCGTCGTGTCTGAGGTCGTGAACGCCGACTTCAAATCCATTTGCAGTTAATTCGCGACGGAGTTCGACGGGGGTCCGATAGGTTCCTTCCGGGATAAAATTAAACGAAGCGCGAAATCCCATTTCGGTCTCCAGTTGCATGAGTTTGCGGCAGTTGTCCAAGCCCTCTTGACCTTCCACATCATGAGTCAGAACCAGCGCAAACTTTTTGCCATTTGGCCAGCCCGTCCAGCCTTCGGGTTGACGACCTGCACCGGGCGTAATGGGCCAGATGTCGCGAACCGCCGCCCATTTACGAATGGTGAACCAGCTTCTAATCCGAATCCGGATGGCCTTCGGGATCGCCGGCTTGAGCAGATAGTAGAGCCGATTTCGGAACGCATTAAGTCGCGTCGGGCGCCCCAATGCGACGGCATAATGTGGCTCTGACACGGTTGGTTCTGCTGTCGGCCTGCCGGGCGCGACTGGTGATGCGGCTGTCGTGGAGCGCATGGGTTTTTTGAATGACGAATGACGAATGACGAATGACGAATCGCGAGGCGTGACGAATCGCGAATGACGATTGCAGGTGACGCACCACTCTGACGCTTGCGTTTCGTCATTCGTCATTCGTCATTCGTCATTCGTCATTCGCCCGTCCTTCATTTCACAATGCGCGAACCAACTTGGCGCCCGCGCTCGTCCGTTATCCTTGCAGCCATTTCGGCGCGTAAGATCGGGTCTTGTTCAGGATGCCCGATACGTTGGCTTTAGCGGCGATCAGTTCGCTGCACGCCCGCTTCACAAGATCGCCGTTGCTCTTTTCCGCTTCGATGACCACCAAGACTTTATCCATCGACCCTGCCATGGCGAGCGTGGCGCTGCTCTTGTCGAGTGGCGGCATATCGAAGACAATATAGTCGAAGTCGCTCGCCTTGAAATGGGGCACGAGATTGTAGAACTTCTTGGGGATCATGCTCGTCGCTCCTTGCCCATTGCTTGAGGCTCTTGCCACGATGAGGTTCTCGCCGTCCTCCTCATAGGAGCCTCCTCCGTGGAGGACATCGAAAATGGAGCGGACTGGCTTGCCATCGAAGAATGGATGCACCTCAGCTTCCCCTCCGTTCATGTCCACGAGGAGGACTTTCCCGTCCCCCATTTCGGAGAGAACGCTGG
>JAYTMG010000230.1:0-7756 GCA_043728745.1 Verrucomicrobiaceae bacterium | reverse complement strand
CCAGAAACAAGGAGTCTATTGCGGAAAGTCGAATGGGAGCGGGGCTTTCCTAAGCCCCGTTTGCCGCGATAGCGGCGAACCCTCGATTGCCACTGACGTGGCAACGGGGCTTAGGAAAGCCCCGCTCCGATTTTCCGTTGCTCGCATCTCTTTATCCTAAATGCGTGATTGGAGCCCGCGAAAAGCGCGAAAAGGCGCGAAAACAGAAGGTTTCCGGGAATGCACGCGTTCACCCTGTGGGTGAGTCTCCACTTTCTCGCAAGTGTATGATTTCGCGCCTTTTCGCGCCTTTCGCGGGCCGTTTATCGTCGTTTCTAGGTTTATTTCAGGCAGATGGTATTACCCGGCACGCCCCGAGTAGCAGACGGGTTCTTTCGCGAAGGGCACATCCGTCCTACTCATCATGCGCCCATTCCTTCTGTTTCTCAGCGTTGGACCAGCTTTCGATCACACTTGGCGGTCATTGCTCGGAGTAAGTTTGTTTTTAGTACGCTCCTTCTGAGCTCGGCAAAAAAAACCAATAAGCGGCGTTCGGGATTATCCCTCTGTCTTGCGTGGTTTCGCAGCGCGGGCGGCGAGTTCGGGGTCCCAGTCTGGGTCATCCCACCAAGGCTTCTCGCTCAAAATATAGACGCCGATTGTGTCGAGAGTGATGACGGGATTCGCCAGAATGTCGTTTACCAAGCCTGCGATCGTTTCCTCCAGTTTCGCCTCGGCTTTGGCTTGTTTGTCCGAATCGATGCCGGCTTGGGCGCGCGCGGCGAGCCGGGCGCGGAGCATGGCAAAATGGTCGGTCGCCTGCTTCGATGCTTTTTCTTTTGCGGCGGCGAGATCGGTGCCTTTTCGTACGGCGACGAGCGCGCGCTTGCCGGCGGTTTGGCAGGCTTTGCGCCATTCTTCCTCGCCGAATTTTTCGCGCAGATGTTCAGCGCGCTCTTTGCCCATGTTGCGATCGGCTTTGAAATGATACGGCTTTTTGCAGGGCTCGATGACTTTGGTTGGCGGGTCGTTACCGACATCATCGCACCAAAATTCCACGCTCTGCTCCGGGAACCAGCCGCGCACCAGCCGCAGCAGACCGCCGCGCCGGACGCTGTCCCACTGGACTTCTGCGAGCGCTTTTTCGACTGCCTTCAAATCGACCGACACGCGGACGAAATTGCGGAAGATGAGCTTCGGTGTCTTCACGCCGGGAACGCCGCGCCACATGGCCCATGCGCGGCCCCGATCGTCCCACGCCAGCAGGTCCCGGCATCCGTCCACTGCGGGATGTCCGGGGCGCAGGAAGTCGAGCGTGAGGTCTTCGATGACCACGCTGCGATGCACGGAAAACTTCGTCGCAAACATCGACGCAAGCGACTCCAACTTGTCGGCAGGGATGAGCGGATTGCTGTCGCGCTTCATCCGGAACATGAACGAATTCGTCTCTTCATCCCACCGCTCTTCGAGCCCGAGATTGCGCTGGAGATAGCCGCTGAATGCTGTGCCGAAGCTCTCCGCCGCTTCATCCGCCGCGTCGAGGTCGAGCGTGAGTTGCGACTGCGGGCTGAGGCTGTGCATCCCGTCGATGACATCCTGTTCCTCGATGCTGGAGCGCTCCTTCGTCACCGCTTCGGCGAGCGAAGGAATGGCGTCGAGCAACGCCTGCGGCCCACCCGCGAACACCGCTTCGCGCAGACGCGGAAGCTCGGTATCCACAAGATGCTGGAGGTCCGAAATGCTCGCTCGATAAAGGCCGAAGCCCTCGGCGAGCACGAGCCGCCAAGTCTCATCGAGCGCGATGGTATCGTCCTCACCCGTCGTGAAAACCACGCACGGAATGTGCCCGACGCGGTCGATGCGATCGAGACGCCCGAGGCGCTGCTCCAGCCGCATCGGTGCCCACGGGAGGTCGTGAAAAAACACCGCTTTTGCGAACTGAAGGTTGAATCCCTCCTCGCCCGTCGCATCGGTAATGAGCACGCGGGCCAGCGGGTCGCCGGCAAAATCCGAGAACAGCTCGCCCACCTGCGAACGCGCTGCCGACGTGCTCGCGAGCTTCACTCCTTCGCTGGCGAAGAGCGGCACGAGACGTTTCCCGAGGTCCGAACACAGCCGGGCCGTCGGACAAAAGATGACGTATTTTCCGTCCTTGCCGTCCTTCTGCGCACGGCGGCGCAGCGACTCGGCGATGAGGTCGAGTCGCGCTTCGCCCATTTGCCAGGCGGCTTTGTCGTCCACGAGTGCGGCGAGCAGCTTCTCTTCGTCTTTTGGAGCCTTCGTGGATTTCGCGACTTCCTTTACTAAATCGACGAGCCTTTCCGGCTCGGCGGCGATGGCCTCCGAGAGGCGGACGTATTCCGCCGCAGCGACGACGCGCAGTTTGTCGCCCGGTTCGATCCGCTCGCTGGCGGCCTCGCGCCAAGCATCGAGTGCTGCCCACAAATTCCCATGCGGCTCTTCATCGAGCTCGATCTCCACCGTCTCCTGCACATCGCGGATGAACCGCTTTTGCGAGCCCGAGAGCCAGCGGCGGCGCGTGCGCAACATACGGCGATGAATGCGATACGTCTCGCTGATGTGCAGATGCAGTTCGTGCTGCACCGCCTTGGCATCCGTGCCTTCCTGGGTGAGTGATGCGACGAGTTCCTTCACACGCTCATCCTCCGGCAAAAGCGCCGATAGTTTCCCAGCGTGAAGCTTTACCAGCGCCGGGACCGTTGCGCTCCGCAATGCGAGGAACGCACGGCCAAGCTCCACGCGCTTTTGCGTGCGCTCTTTGAATGCAGCGAGCTTGTCCGAGTTATAGTTCTCCGGATCGAGAAGCTCCAGCAACGCGAGCAAGTCAGCGTCGTGATGCAGCACCGGCGTCGCGGAGAGCAGCAGCAGATGCTTCGCGGCGTGCGCGAGTTTCAGCGCGCCGCGCGTGACGGGCGATTCGACGACGCCGTGCCGCGCAACCACGCGATGCGCCTCGTCGATCACCAATACATCCCAATCGTCGCCGAGCAGTTCCTCATCGTTCTCCATCGCGGAATGCGGAAACAGCTCCACATCATCGAGCCCGAAGCGCGAGTCCAGCTCTTCGCGCCATTGCCGCGTCAGCGCATCCGGCGCGACGACGGCGATCCGCGCATCCGGCGCATCCAGCCGGATCTGCCGCAAAATCATTCCTGCCTCGATCGTCTTTCCGAGCCCCACTTCGTCCGCCAGCAAGTATCGGATCACCGGATCATGCAGAACACGATCTGCGACTTCCGCCTGATGCTGGAGCACCTCGACTTTGGACGAAAGCAATCCCGGCAGCCCGTGCGCGAGCTGGTTTTGCTTCATGAGTGCCGCGAGCAAATCCGAGCGTTGCTGGAAAAAAAACGGCGTCTCTTGCGCAAGTTCTGCGAGCACCGTCGATGGATCATCACCGGTGAGATACGAGCGCACGCTGAACTCCGTCTCCTGCATCTCCGGCAGCTCTTTTCCGCCCGGAAAATGGACGAGGTAAGACCGCACCGGGCCGCTCGTTTGCTTCGTCGCCATCACGCGTCCAAACCGCACAACGCCGTCCGCTTTATGAAATACGCGCGTCTGGTTCGGGAGCTGGCCGTGGACGAGTTGCTCGATGGGAACTTCGACTTCCACGAAGTTCACGGTGTCCGTGCAAAAGCGCAGTTTCGCCTTCGTCGCAGACAACTCGCGGACCTCGCCGTAGCCCGCCGCATTTCGCCCGCGAATCGCGACTTTGATTCCGACGGTCGGCTTCGATTTCACCACGGGCTTGGCCGGAGAAATCCCCACAAAAGCGTCGAGCTCGGCGGCGGTGATGCCGGAGTTTTTCTTCGTGGTTTTCTTTGCAGCAGGCTTCTTCGCAGCCGGAGTTTTGGCAGCGGGTTTCTTTTCGGGTGTCTCTTCGGTAGGAGTTTTTTTTGCGCGTGGCATCGGGTGTTTTAGCTATGGAGATTCGGGCTCCTGGTCTTCGTCTTCGGGCGTCTCTTCGATGGACGCCTTCATTTTTCGGGATAGAAATGGGCGGAGGAATCCGTAGAGCAGATACGTGATGAAAATCACCGCCGGCATCCAGTGGTAAAAGGTCGCCGTGAGGATGATGACTACAACGATTGCGAGCAGCTTCGGCATGCTGCGCGTGGTGCGCCAGTTGATATTCTTGAAGCTCGGATACGTGAACGAACTGAACATCATCCACGACAGGAAAACCAGCAACGGTGGCAGAACCCACTTCATCACCCAATGCTCCACCTGATCGTTCGTGAGACTCATGATGAACAGCGTCACGCTCGCGATCAGACCGGCAGCCGCAGGTATCGGGATGCCTTTGAAATCACTGCTCGCACTTTTAATATTGGACGCGGCAATGCAGTTAAACCGCGCAAGCCGCATCGCACCGCAGACGAGGTAAATGCTCGCCACGATCCAGCCGATCCGCTCGTACTCACGTAACAGGACGCGACTGACCAAAAGCGCCGGAGCCACGCCAAAACTCACGACATCCGCCAGCGAGTCGAACTCCCGGCCAAAAGGCGAATCCGTCCCGCCGAGCCGGGCCAGTCGTCCATCGAGCAGATCGAAAATGCACGCCGCAAGGATGCACCAGATGGCTGTCTTGAAATGAACCTCGCCGGCATTCAGCGCAGCAACGCCCGCCACTCCCGCGGCTTTGACCTCCAGCGCGCCCTGGAGGATTTTGAGCGTCGCGAGGAATCCACTCACGAGGTTCCCCGCCGTCATCAAATTCGGCAGGAGGTATATTTTTGGTGAGCCGTCGTCTTTCACAGCAGAATAGCGGAGGCCGCCGGGATGTAGTCGATGTTGTCCTGCAAGCGCGCGAGGATGCTGGAGCCGCCCTCGACTTGGTCGCCGAGCGAAACGAGAATCTCCGCGTTCAACGGCAGATAAATGTCCGTGCGCGACCCAAAGCGAATCATGCCGAAGCGATGTCCCTTTTCCACCGCGTCGCCCTCGCGACTCCACGGAACGATACGGCGCGCAATCGCGCCAGTGATTTGCCGAACGACGAGCGTGGCTTTTTCCCCCGCGATGGCCCAAGTGAGCGCTTCGTTGCGCTGGTGACAGTAAGGATGCCGCGCATCGAGATAGTCGCCGGGATGATGCTTGCGATACGTGATGCGCCCGGCAATCGGCGCGCGATTTACGTGCACAGAAAAGACGTTCAAAAAGATGCTCACCCGACGCGACGGACCGTGGAGAAATTCCGTCTCCTCGACGATTTCGATCGCATCGATCACGCCATCCGCCGCGGCGACGACGATGTCATCGCCCGGCGCGATACGACGATCCGGGTCGCGAAAGAAGTTCGCGCAGAACATGAACACCAGCGTGCAAAGCACCGCCGGGATCGCCCACATACACCAGTCTGCGGACAACCACCAAAAGAAAGCACCACCGAGGAGAGAGGGCACAAGAAAGTGTCGGCCTTCGTATAAAGTCTGAAATCGCATTGGCCGCGCATCCTCGCTGTGTGCGGCGGACCGTCAAGCAAGTCTCGCAATTTCTGCAATCGCGTCCCTACGGAACGAGGAACCGTATCCGAGTGTATGGGCACTCGACCTCAGTGTTTGGCGGGGTGTCGAGGACAACCACCTGGCTATTTGAGAGGAGCAGTGTCTGAGGTTTGGAACTATCCGCCGTGTTCTCGCACCCAGCGGTCTGCGGCGCTGCGGACTTCGTTGAAAAGGGTTACGCTTTGTGTGCTGCGGAATTTTACCCGCGCAAGCTCTCCGTCGGCGAAGTCTGCGGCTTCCACGGGGAGTCGGATGGTGGCGGTGAAATGAGGATCGGCGAGTTCGTATTGCGGCGAATCCTGTGCGCCACCTTCGGAGCGGCGGACGGGCAGCGGGCCATCGGCGGGGGCGGTGAGTGCGGGGTGCGGGAGTGTCCGGCTTGCCTCGCCCGCGAAGTTTTTCACCAGGCCCGCGAGCTCGGTCCCGCGTCCGTCGATTCGCACCGCTACGGATTGGCCGAGCGCGCCCCGAAAGTGCGGCTCGCTTTCCTGCGCGACGGCGACCTTTACCTCGCGACCATCTGCTTCGCCGATGCGCAGGATCTCCGCGCCCGATTGTGCAAAGCTGCCGTGCATCTGCGGGAGCATTCGCCCCGAGACGCGACCGGAAATCGGCGCGCGAATTTGCAATGTCGCGAGATACGCTTTGTTGCGCGCCTGGCCGTTGCGCAGCCCGTCGAGCTTGGAAAGTTCGGTCTGGTAGGCGGCGACATCGTCGCGCGTGTAGGCGTGGCGGGTGCGCTGTTCCTGCGCTTCGATCTGGCGTTCGGCGCGGGCGGCTGCGGATGTGGCTTCGTCGTTGCGAAGCTCCACGAGCAGCGTTCCTGCTTCTACGATGTCGCCATCGTGAATGTGAATTTTATCCACGAAGCCGGGGCATTCCGCGCGGAGGATGCGCGTGTCTGCAAACTCGATCACGCCCGGCGCGACGACCGTTTTCTGATATGGGAAAAAGGCGACGACAGCCGCCAGTCCGAGTATCAAAACAGAGCGCATGACGAACGCCCCGAAACCACCGACTCCGCCGCGAACGAGCCCTGCCATTTGCTTCAGGAACATGATCATTGGCAATACGAGCCACGCCAACGCTGCGACGACGGCAAGTAAAAGGCCGCCGCCTTTTAGCAGCACACTCGCGCCGATGAGCAGGCCTGCGAGCACAAGAATCTGCCACGCCCACGCGAGCACGCCGTAGGTGGCGATGATCCATTCCTCGCGCGACGTCGGCATGGATGGGCGCAATCTTTTCGCGCCGATCAAAAGCCACGATGCCGCACGCTGGAACCACGACCGCGCACGCGTGGAGAGATTCGGGACACCGAGCAAATCGCTGGCGATGTAATATCCGTCGAAGCGCATGAGCGGATTCGCGTTGAAGAAAAGTGTGAGCACGCTGCCGGTGACCACGGTGTCGTGGAGCACGGTGGCGAGCTGTCCGTCCGGCGTGTTGCTCCACCACCACGCGGCGAGCGCGGCGACGAACAGTTCCACATACATCCCGGCACATGCGACGATGATGCGCTTCCATTTCGAGGCGATGCCGATGCTCGCGGTGGCATCGACGTAGCCCATCGGAATAAACATCACAAGGATCGCGCCGACCTCGCGAACTCGCGCGCCGAAATGGCGGCAAAAAACGCCGTGGCCGATTTCGTGGAGGATCTTTAGCACGGCCCACACGAGACCGAGCCACAGCCAGTTGTTGCGCCCGAGAATTTGATCGAACCCACGCGAAAAACGCTGCCAGTCGATACCTATTTGCGCCGCGCCAAAGCCGACAACCGCCAGCCAGACGAGCAGACCGAATCCGCCGAGCAGCGGCTTCAGCCGCACGGCCAGCGACCGGAAAAAACGGTCGGGTCGCCCGAGCGGAATGCGGACGATGAGCGGGTTCAGCCACGTCACCGCGCTCTTCATCGCGCGCTGATCCTGCTCGGCTTCAGTCTTTGCGCGGGCGCTCTCCACAGCGAGCAAATGATTGTCTTTCAGCCAGCGAAGCATTTGCAGCGCTTCGTGCTCGGAGTAAGTCTCGCCCTTCGCATCGCGGGCGAGCCGCGAGAGAATCGCAGCAACAGTTTGCGTTCCGTCGAGCGAGCGGAAAAAGCGATATTCATCGAACCCGACGCGATAAAATTTCGACGCCGCCGCATCCTCAATCACGCACACGCGGTCCTCGCTGTGTTCCTGCACGGAAAAGTGCAGGTCGTCGCGCAAGCGCGGGCGCAGAGATTCAAGTTCGCGGAC
>JAYTMG010000229.1:0-21778 GCA_043728745.1 Verrucomicrobiaceae bacterium | reverse complement strand
TTGCGCCCGCTGAATGCGTAGAGATAATCGCCCACGAGATTGGGCTGCGACCAGTGTATTTCCAGTGCGAGCGAGCGCCAGACTTCTTCCACGGGATTGCCATCGGGCGCGACGCGCAGCAGGACGCTACCGCTCTTATAATACGCGGATGAAATCAGGATGCAGTCGCCTTTTACGACCGGAGGCATGGCGTTGACGGTCTCTTCGCGCGGCGAGCGGAACCAGAATGAAAAGCGGTGCGCGCCTGTGGCCGGGTCGAGCGAAATAAGCCCTTGCCGCGTGACGGTGAGGACGTGGCGCTGGCCGTGGATCGTCGCTAGGACGGGCGCTGCGTAGCTGGCGGCCTTGGCGAAAGCGGGATGCGAGGTGTCCCATTTCACGAACGGCTCGCCGGGCCATTTCTGCATGAGCGCGCCGTCCCAAGTCTTCGCGCCGCCATTGGCCCACAGGGTCTTTCCAGTCGCGGCATCAAAGGCGACAACGCTGGCATCGGGCTGTCCGCCGACATGCACAATGAGCCGCTCGCCATCCAGAACGGGCGCGCTGCCCACGCCAAAGAATGCGTCCGGCACATTGAAATCGGCGCTCGTATTTCGCTGCCAGAGTTCCTTGCCGTTCGCCCGATCGAGACAAACGAGACGGCCTTCCGCACCGAAAAGAAAGCAGCGATCTTTCGTGAGAAGCGGCTGGCAGCGCGGGCCATTGTTGAATCCGTAAGGGTCTTGGAATTTCGATGGAGTCGAATGCGTCCACCGCACTTTGCCCGTGAGCGCATCCATTGCTTCGGCGACTTCGTTTTCGCCGACGCGGTGATAAAGCACGACCATCCCGTCGATGACGCTCGGCGCGCTATAGCCCGTGCCGACTTCGCGGGACCAAACGATCTTCGGCCCGCCCTCAGGCCAGCGATCCAGAAGGCCCGTCTCGGGCGAAGAACCGTCATGATTGGGCCCAAGAAAAGCGGGCCAGTCGGCCCCGAGAGACGTGAGCGCGATAAAACAAACGAGGAGTGCGATACGCATAATTGCCGACACACATAGCGGCTTCTTGAAAAGCCGCACAAACCAAAATGCCAAATTCCTTAAAAAGGAAAATGGTGACCCTAACGGGATTCGAACCCGTGTGTCCGCCTTGAAAGGGCGGTGTCCTAGGCCTCTAGACGATAGGGTCGTTTTCGAGAGGGGCGGAGAATAGGGACAAACCTGCCGGTGGCAAGCTGTTTCCTCATTGTTTTGTAAAATGCCAAGTAATGGCCCGTGAAAGAGCCTTTTATGGCTATGGCAAGAATGAGCCCGTAACAGTGCGGCGGCGCGTGCATGGTTTTCGCCGAACATGGGTGCCTTTCTTTTCGCTCATGAAAATATAAAAACCATAAAAGGCATACTCATTGCTTTTATGCTGCTCGACATAGTCCCAAAAGCAAAGTGATTAAAAATCCATATACCATTGAATCTGAACCAGTCGCACCTCAGAAAGAGCGGCAATCTCCATGCCGGGCCTTGCGCGGGCTGAATTTGAATGGTGGCTTCAGTATCCTCGAAGCATTGGTGGCTTCAGTGGTGATTCTAATCGCGTTGGGGGCTGTATTTCAAGTGAGTGGCCGGTGCGTGGATATCGTACGGTCCTCTCGCAATGTCTCGAAGGCCTCGGCGGTGATTCATGAGAGGATGCAGCAATTGCGGTCCACAAATTGGGAGACGCTGACCGACAGTGAATCCTACACAAACCAAACGTGGGTGGACCCCGAAGATAATTCCACGCAGAGTGTTGCGGGCCTGTTGGAGGACCCTTCGAGTTGCGGATCAGAAATGCGTCAATTGGGCTCTGTCGAAACGGTAAGGGTCTCAGCGTATCGCCCCACTGCGAGTGTAGTTCCAGTTCCGGCTGCGATTACCGCGGTTAAGGATTCGGCGGGGTCTCGAATCACTTCCGCTGCGACGGATCTTTCGGATGAACTGATGGTGCGTGTCGATATACGACTCACTTGGAACGACCGCCAGCGCGGAACGCGCTCGCTCGGAATCTCATCCATTGTAGCCCGCAAATAGAATCTCAAAATCATGATTCCAGTTCTCAAATTTAAGAAAAATGCAGCAATGACGATGACAGAGGTACTCGTCGGTGCAGCTATTGGTTCAATCGTTTTAGGAGCATTGATTGTGGGGACCTCGGCGCTCCAGCGGGCTTTCTCGGCAAACTCGCAAATGGCGCGTTCGGATGCCGACCTCGTGAGAGTGGCGGATTACATATCCAAGGACATCCGCAATGCCACTTCCGTCACCCCCGGCACCGGCGCGAACACCGGATCGGCGGACAGTGTGATTCTCACACTTTCGACCGTGGACTACTTCGATAGAAAAGGGACGCCGAGCAATGCCTCCGACGATGTTGCGAACAACCCCACGCTGACTCGCTCGGGCGTGACTTACGGTGCCAACGCGATCAATGTCCGATACTTGAAATCCGGCAGCCGAATCGCGAGAGAGGTGACGCGCACTGACAATGGCGCACAAAGCACGTCCGTGACTTGGATAGCCGACGCGGTGAGCACGCTTTCGGTGAAATTCGATACGAATCAGATCGCCATGATCTCATCTTCCTCAGCCACTTACTTCCGTGTTCCTACCTCAGGAAAGCCTTTGCCTTCGACGACGTTCGTCATGGCATCCCAATCAAAAAACCAAATCCCATGAAACTCTCAATTCCAAATGAACAAGGCGGTGCGCTCCTCGCGTCCCTCCTAACGGTTGCCGTGTTGGCGTCCGTATCGGCCGTCACCTTGAGCGCAGTGAACGCTCGGCATCGAAGCAGCTATCAGGCTGCGGGATGGAGAGATGCGCTAGTCGCTGCAGAATCCGGGGTCGAGCGAGCGGTGGCCGAGTTGACGACTTCGATCTCCGAACCCCATAACGCATGGACGGGATGGACCGTCGTTGATGCCGAGGGCAACCCCACTCAGAATCAAACAATTGACCGCGATGGTCGCTGGGCTCCCGGTTACACACTGCGCAATATCGTAACGTTGCCCGCGCAAAACGGAGAGAGCGTGCAGCCGCAGTTTTTGGTGATGGTCGATGTTCCCACGACGCTCGCTTCGACTTCGCGCCGTTGGAATCAATCCTACAGAATTCGCTCCACCGGGATTATCCCACTGCCGCAACTTACCCGCACAGTCTCCGACGAAAAGGACGCTCCCTTGCGGCGATTGAGCCTGGTGACGGATCGGACGGTCGGTTCTCAGACCCGAGGGACCCGTCTCGCGATACCACAGGCGACGCGAACGCTCGAGGTGATCGCCAAGCCGGAAAGCGTCTTCCGCTACGGGCTTGCGGCGGAGATCAATTTCAAGCTCCAGAAGAAGACTTTCATCGACGGTTATAACTCGAACTACCCTGATAGCTCGACCAACGGTAAATATGAACCGACCAAGCGCACGGCCAAGGGCGGCACCATTCTGGCCAATCGCTGGAAGAAGAAACCGAAGCCGGATCAGCTCGAAAAGTTCGACCTTGGCCACGCGACCATCTACGGCGATTTGGTGGTCAAAGGCACGCTGAAGAATGTCAAAAACCACGAGAACGTGCTCGGAGACAAGGTTACCAATGTGAGCATGGACGCGCCGATAAATCTTGCCCCTCAGTGGACAACGGTGACCGCCAACATTGATAAACTGGATGGCAAAATCCCTTCGGCACTCGCAGCATCATTCAAAATTGCGGAAAAGCTGGCAAAGGCAGGCGGACCAGCGGCCCAATTTGAAGCGAAGAGCGCCACAGCCGCAGCGGAACTTGCTGCGAAGGGGATGGAGCTGCTCGGCAGTGCCGATCCATCGAACCCCGCCCGTTACAAAGTAGGAAAGATCGACATCAATAAAAAAGACGAGTCGCTCGTTCTCAGTAACCCGGTTGGCGCTACAGAGAGCTGGGTCGATATTTGGGTGACCGAGGATATTAAGATTGAGCACGGCGGAACGATGTTCCTGTCCAACGGAGTCCACGCCCGGATTTTCATGGAAGGCAAAAAGATGGAGATTAAGGACACCAAGGCAGACAAAGGCGGATTCATCGTGGAGAGCGGATTTGCGGGGGACCTTCAACTGATCGGAATCGAGAGCTCGGACCAGAGCAAGAAGGAATCCGATGATGAATTTTCGCCGCGGAAGCGCAGCGGGAAGCTCAAAATCTCAGATGGCGATTTTACCGGCGTGATCAATGCCCCGGATTGGGATGTGGAGTTCAAACCGAAAGACTGGGACAAAGAAGACGGTGTCAACGGAGCGCAGCTCTTTGGATCCATCCTAGGTCGCAAAGTGAAGATTGGCCACGGTGCGGATTATCATTACGATGAAGCGGTGAGCGAAATCGGGAGTGTCGTGGGTTACTCTTTTGCGGGGTGGAACGAGGTCGAACGCTAATCCTACGGCGGATCAGAGTTACTCCTCTATAATTGCTTCGACGTTGAATGTGCCGGTCAGCGGCTGATTCCCGTCCGGTCCGTGCTGAAAGTTACAGTCCAGAATCTTGATGAGGCGTTCCCGCTGTTCGATTTCTTGAAGTGCCAGAAGAACCTTCGGGATATCTCTCAGCTCCGCCTGCGCGGGCAGGCTCACATTCCAAAACGAGCGCTTGAATCCAGAAACTCCCGGTTCCGGAATTTCAGCGTTAAATCGAATCTGCGATTCTCTGATGCCGCTGCTTTCTAATTTTTGCCTGAGCCAGACGGAAAACCACACTTTCGAGGGGCCGACGGGCACTTTGCCGCTCCAGCGCAGTAACTCCGTGCGGACCGACGCTGTTTGCCTTTCGAGTTCCGGCTTCCCATCGAGCTCCTTGCGAGCGTCCGCCAACTTGCTTGCAAGCTCTGTGAGCCGAAGCTGATTGGCCTGTTCCCCTGCGACGATGGGCCGCATGGATTTACGGTGCTCGATGAACGTCCATTGGGAAAAGCCCAGCACTCCGAACGCAGAAAGCGCGATTGCAAACTTAAGTCGCGACCCACTCCGAATCATCGCACTCCTTTCTGTTCGTTTTCGCCCGTGCCCAGCGGGACGCATGTGGCGGAAATCGTGAACACTGCGCGGCTCTGCGCGCCAAGCTTTGTCGGTGTTGGCGGGGACTCTTCCAGATTTTCAAACCCTGTCTGCACCGCTTGATTGGTCGTTCTTTGCTTTAGGTTGTTCTCGAAAGCCACCCGGAATTGGTCCGCAGTTTTTCGTGGCTCAGCGCCAGAACTGATGCCGCTCAGTCGAAGGGCAAAACCGCCCTGAGTTTCCGGGTTGTCGCGTGCAGTAAAGCCTCTCAGCTCGACATTCGCTCCGATCGAGGTGGCGACGCTTTGCAGTCCGGTAGTCCAACGGCTCGATTTCCGACCGGCGCTGATTTTACTGAGGAGCGACCCCATGTCCGCCAATTTTTGCCGGGCAAGCTCGATCTCTTGCAATTGGGCCAGGGTTTCCGTCCACTGTCCTTCGCGTAGAGCGAGTTCGGACGACGTCCCGGTCGCGCGCTTCCGAGTATCCGAGTCGCGCAATAACGTGACCGCGTCGCCCCCCACGATAAGCATCAGCGCGGCAAATGCCCCGATGGTTATCCAAGAAAAAGAATGCCGCCCCGCCGCGTTCCCGGCATTGCTGGCTACCCCTCCGATAATCGCCATCTTGTTCTCGCGGAAAGGAACAGTGTTTTCTGCCTCCCCCCCACCGTGACGTTCATCGAGACATTCGATGCTCTGCGTGCGCGCCCCCACCAACGTGAGGACGTCCATTAATTCCTCCAAATCAACCGGTTTGAAAAGAATGCGACCGTTTATCGACTTTAAAAGGCCACGCTCCGCGCTTTCCACAGGCCGCTCCGTCATGCAGATGAACCGCTGGCAAAGGTGGGGGCGGGCTCGCTCGACGGCGCGATAAAGGACGTTGCCCGACATTCCGGGCATACTCATGTCGCAAAGAATCGCCGCGAAATCGGCGGCCATAATTTCCTTCAACGCGTCCAGACCGCTGCCCGTAACGCTGAGTGAAAATCCCGCTCCTTGGAGCATGCCGCTTATCGTGACACCGTCCCCCAAAAGGAGTATCCGCCGCTTCTCATTGATGGACACTGCTGGCGCTCCACCTTCAGGCAAAGCATGGCCCACGGGCTGCGCTGGAGCACTCTCCGCATTTGGAAGAGGAACGGGCGACGGGCGGTCCGTTGGCGAAGGGTCACAGTTGTTTAAGTCGATGCTCACTCGCGAATGGTTTGGATTAAATTCAATGGATAAGCATATTCAAGGCCCTTCTCAGAATGAGCCTTACGCTTCTGAATTACCCCGGCGACACTCATGGAGATTCGGTCACTGTTTAGGAAGTCGCGGAAGCACCAGATCCACGCCCGGATTCAGGCGACGCCTTTTTCGAGCGCATCGAGCCAGCCTCGAACGAGCGTGGCCGAATCGATGTCATCCTCCTGAACGGCAATGTGAAGGATATTATTGAGCATTCGTGCGAGGAAGACTTGCGGCGTGCATGGCAAGAGATGATGAGGGAGAAGGCTCTGTCCCTGACTTTCCATGAGCTTGCGGCATTCATCGAGATGCAGCCTGCGACCTCCGTGGAACGGATCGAAAAACACATGCCCGAGCCGCGCGATGAAATGCCCCGGAAGCCCCACGCCCTCCACGCGCAAACCCGCGCGTCTGGCGACCAGAGTATAGACGAGCGTGATGGAAATCGGGAGCCCAAGTCGGGACTCGATGACATTGGGGAGGAGTGAATTATCCAGGTTGTAGTAGTCATCTTCGTTGCCCTGAAAATGCAGAGTGCCGCCGAGCAAATCGGAGAGGATTTCGTGCTGCTCGTCGATGTTCTCAGCCTCGGCGAGGCGTTTGGTGAGTTCCCGGCCCCACTCGTCGAGTAGCCGCCGACTTTCTGCAAAATCTTCGCCGGGGCGCATGGCGGCGGCGATGGCCCACGCGGCTGTCTCGATGTCGCTGTCCTCTTTGAACTGGGAACAAATATCCGCGAGTTGCTGCTGGGCGATGCGGCGTTCGATTTCGCCCACCGTCTCGCGCAGTCGGCGCTCTACGCGCCCCGTGGCCGTGGCGACCAGCGCACGAAGGTCCGGCAGGACTTCGGGACCGCGCTCGATGAGCTGGCGTTCGACGAGTTCTGCGGTCTCGGTGTCTTCATCGTTGAGAAGTCGAAGGATAGAGTCGCGCTGCGATAGCATGGCCGGACGGTATGCGGGGAGACTTTCCCATGCAAGTTGGACGTGCGATTTCCGCGCTACGGCGCAGACCGGATGGTGAACGGCGCGGACACTTCCAGCACCGCCGTGCTGCTCGGGGCGAAATGGAGAGGTATTCCGCCATTGGCGAGGACTATGGTGTATTTCACGTCGGGATTTGCGAGGAGTGAAAAGACCGCGCTCTGCCCGGAAAGGATCAAGTCGCTGGCCGCGAACGATGCGGTGAGCGCGCCGTCGTGTTCCATGACTGCATTTACGTCGCCGAGCGTGTTGAGATGGCTCACGCCCGCGATCCCTAAGGTGGGGACTTCCGGCGCGATTGCGATGCCCTGGCTGATGCGGTTTGCATCGTTGCTCGGTGAAGCGGGCGTTGTCGAAAAAATGAGATCGTTGCTTGAAGGCTGCGCTTTCCGAGTTCCGCCGACGGCAACAGTGCCCGCAATATTCTGAGGGAATGTCGATTTCTTCCGCGCTTCCGTAACAGACACGGATTTCTGATTATTCACGCTACTCGCGGCGACCGACGCCGTCGCAGGGACGAGCGGTGCCGGCAGCTTCGCGGGCACAATCAAAACACGGGCTCCAGCTATGGCCGGAATCGAGACGCTCCCCGTAGGTTGCGCCGAGATATATTGCGGCGGCTCACTCGCGTCTTCCTCCGGCGTGATTCCGGCAACCGAAATCGTCCCCGATGAAATGACTGCGCTCGGAATCGACTCCCGACGGCTACCGAAGGCTGGCGTGACTTTCACTACCGTATCCGCAGTGCGGGAAGCGACCAACGACTCACCGACCGGACGCGGCACAAATGCAACGCTTCCACGTAGCTTGGCCGGAAGCGCTTCCGGTTTCTCGATGACCGGTAAATCGGCGCTTGTAGGAATCATGATGCTTGCCGTCGGCACGGGCTTTTCAGCGATTACGGGTGGCTTTGCGGGCTTTGCTTCCGTGACGGAAACAGGATGCTCCCCCCACGTTATCGCGAGTGACGCAATCACCGCGCCTGCCATCACTCCAGCCGCTGCCGAAAGCGCCCAAACCGGCATGCGCCGCGGCTGCACTGGCTCCAACGGGATGACTCCCGGAGATTCCTCAACACCGACCTCCGCAAAGATCTCGCGCCAGTGCGCATCAGAAAGCCGCGCGTTGTGCTCCGCAGTGAATGCTTGCTTTAGCTTTTCCGCAAAAGCAGCGGTGACCTCGGCCTCGTGCCAAAGTTCCTTGTCTGCAAGGATGCCGGGCTCGACCGCCTCCTTCTCGCCGACTGGCAGTGCATCGAGCGCGTAGGCTGTGAATTTCGGATCGTCGATATTCATCCCGTCGCGCTCCTTCCGTTTGTGCGCCGATCCGCGAGGACCCGCAGCCGCTTCAATCCATGATGCAAAAGAAAACCGACATTTCCCGATGAGAGCCCGGTGACGGCGGCAATCTCCTCATAGCTCATGTCGCTCTGGAATTTAAGGCGGATAACTTCCCGCTGATTTGGCGGCAGTTGGTCCACAAGTTTCATCAGCCATACCGCCTCGTCCCGCGCTTCCAGAGCTTCCGCTGGGCCCGCCATCGGGCACTGCTCATCCGACGGCAAAAACGGCATTGGCACGATGCGCTGTTGCTTGCGCACATAATCGAGCGCCCTGTATCGCGTCACGGTAAACAGCCAGCCTTCCAGATGCTGCTTTTCCGTCGGCGGCGGCTCGGAGCCCGGCTCACGCTCTTTCGTCAGCGCGCGGACATAAGTGATAAATGTCTCCTGCACCACATCGCGCGCCGCATCGAGGTCGTTCACAAATGTGTGGGCGTACTGGATCAGCGGACGCTCGTAGCGGCCCAGCAAAGCCTGAAAATCTGGCAACGGTTGTGAAGACATCTCTGAAGGAGTAATCGCACCTTTAGATCCGATTCTTGGGGAAATCATACAATTCTTTTCCGCACCCCCGTTATTCTCGTCCAAAATCACGCGAGCCTTGAACGCGCCGGTCGCTGCGTGATAAGGACGGCACGATATGACCATGATTAAGAAAGCCGTCTTGCTCGCCGCAGGCAAAGGCAGCCGAATGAAGGAACTCACCAACGACATCCCCAAGCCGATGCTCGAAGTGCGCGGCAAGCCGATTTTGCTCCACATCGTAGAAGGGCTTGCGGCGGCGGGAGTGACGGATTTTTGCATCGTCGTGGGCTATCGTGCGGATGTCGTGCGTGATTTTTTCGGCGACGGATCGCGCTTCGGAGTTCGCGTGCAATACGTCACGCAGGTCGTGCAGGATGGCACCGGACGCGTGGTGGAACTGGCGAAGGAATTTGCGGGAAATGATCCGTTCGTTCTCAGCTACGGCGACATCCTGATCGATGCTGCGAATTACCGGCGCATCGTGGCGCTTGGCGCAGCCGAAGGGCTCGTCACCGTGAAGCACAACGAAGGCGAAATCGCAAAGGGCGGATGCGTTCTAGTGAACGAACGCTTCGAACTGACAGACCTCATCGAGAAGCCCGCCGGCAAAGCGCCAAGCCCTTGGTACAATGCGGGCGTATATTCCTTTCGTCCGTCGATTTTCGACTTCACCTCCCGGCTGAAACTTTCGCCGCGCGGCGAGTACGAACTCACCGATGCAATCCGCGATCTCGGCCAGAGCGGCAAAGTCGTGCAAGTCGTCGAACTGAGCGGCGATTGGGCGGATGTTCGCGACCCGGAAGTTCTCGCGGCGCTGAACGAATAGCCGCGTCGTTTTCCACCAAGCGTCACTCCAGTCCATCAATGATCACCACTCGCGGATTTCTCGCAGTTTTCCTATTCCTTCTGTCGCTCCCGCTGGCGGCAGACATCGCGCAGCAAGACGCGAAATTCGCAAAGCTGCCGGCGGCTGAATCCGTCACAGGACCGGGCGCATTGGAAGGCATGGCTCGCGCGCTGGGGAAATCCAACCCCATCGGATTTGCCGAGTGGAAGGAAATCAAAGACGGCCCAGAAAAAGGGCCTGCCGACATCCTGCGCCTCGCGACGAAAAAAGCCGGAGAGAAGCCGTGGCTCTTTCAAGCCACCGCAAAAATCACGAGCCCCGTTGCAAAGGACGACATCTTGCTCGCCGTGTTTTATGCGCGCGGCGAGTACCTGCCAAACGGCGGCGCGCAGTGCTCGTTTGTATTCGAGGAGACGAAAGCGCCCTACGCAAAGTCCGTCACTTCCCGCATGGAAGTCGAGGCGGACTGGAGCAAATACTACGTCGCTTTTCACGCCAGCCAGGACTACCCGGTCGGCACTGCGCAGATGAGCTTTCAAGCAGGGTTTGGACAGCAGATTATCCAGATCGCAAACCTCAGAGTTCTGAACTACCGAAAGGCCGTCAAATATATCGATCTGCCCTACACTCCCCTCACCTACCGAGGTCGCGCCGACACTGCGGACTGGCGCACCGAGGCCAACGAACGCATCGAAAAATACCGCAAAGCCACGCTCACCATTCGCATCAACAATGTGAAGGGAAAGAAGATCGTCGGCGCGGAAGTGCGCATCCGGCAAATTCGGCACGCCTACGGATTTGGCAGCGCCGTCGATGCAAAATCATTGCTCGCAGACGGACCAGACGGCGAAAAATACCGCGCCATCGTGGAGTCATCGTTCAACAAAGTGACTCTCGAAAACGACCTAAAGTGGCCGCAATGGGAAAGCGATAAGCAGCCAGGGCTCGATGCGCTCGCGTGGATGAAAGAGCGCAACATCAGCGTCCGCGGCCACAACCTCCTTTGGCCCGGATGGAAGAATCTCCCGAAAGACCTCGAAGCCCTCGACCCGCCGACACTCCGCACCCGAATTCTCGACCACATTCGCGAAGAAGCCACCGCGCTGAAAGGAAGTGTCACCGAATGGGATGTGGTGAACGAGCCCTACAGCAACACCGACGTGCAAAAAGCGCTCGGCGAGAGTTTCCTCGTAGAAGCTTTCAAGGCCGCACGCGAAGCCGATCCGAAGGCGCGGCTTTTCATCAACGACTACGGCATCCTTTCCCACGGCGGCACGGATACCGAACATCAAGACGCCTATTTTAAGACGATCAAATTCCTCCGCGCGCTCGGTGCTCCGATTGGCGGGATCGGGATGCAAGGTCACTTCGGCGACGAACTGACTCCTCCGGTGAAAGTCTGGGAAATCCTCGACCGCTTTTCCGAACTCGGCATCCCCATCCAAATCACCGAGCACGACATCAACGTCTGGGACGAAGACGCATGGGCCGATTACACGCGGGACTTCATGACGGTTTGCTTCGCGCATCCGGCGACGAACGCATTCATCACCTGGGGTTTTTGGGAAGGCCGTCATTGGATTCCGAATGCTGCATATTGGACCAAAGACTGGCAGCCGCGCACCGCTGCAAAAGTGTGGTACGACCTCGTGTTCAAAAAATGGTGGACCAACGTCCGCTCGTGGACCGACTACAAAGGCCGCGTGAAATCGAAGTGCTTCCTCGGCGACTACATCATCGAGGTAAAATACGGCACGATGAAGACGGAGAAACTCTTCACGCTGAAACGCGGCAACAATAACTACATCGAAATCGAGCTGCGCCCGCCGCCCAAGGTGAAGCCGCCCGCACCCGGCACCGCTGTTCCCGCAGTGCCAGCGACCCCGCAGGTCGCGCCGTGATTTCGCCGCGAGGATAATCGGAAACGTCGTTTGACGAAATCGCCGCGCGCGGACACAACCCCCGCATGTCTTCACAATCACTGACGAGCACCGATCCGGAACGCACCATCGAGTTTGAATTCGTTCGCGCCACGGAAAACGCGGCCCTCAACTCCCTTTCATGGCTGGGCCGGGGCGAAAAAGAAAAAGCCGATAAAGCGGCGTGCGACGCCATTTTTGGCGTGTTCGATCTCGTAGATATCTGCGGCGAAGTCGTCATCGGTGAAGGCATCAAAGACAACGCGCCCGGCATCTTTATCGGCGAACACCTCGGCACATGGAGGGCAGGTTCACCGCGCTTCCAGATCGCCCTCGACCCGATCGACGGCACCACCAATATCGCGCAAGGCCTGCCCAACAGCATCTCCGTGATGGCTGCCAGCGAGAGCACCGAAGGCAGCCCGAATGTCATGCGCAACCTCCCCACTTTTTACGCGCAGAAGCTCGCGTACGGCCCCGAAGTCGTCAGCGCCATCGCTCAGGGAATGGACCCGCTTTCCCTCGACGCACCCATCGAAGAAAACCTCGTGAAGGTTGCGAAAGCGCTCGGAAAGCGAGTCAAGGATCTCGTCGTGATGACGCTGCAACGCCCGCGCCATGCGGAGTTCATCAAGCAAGTCCGCGAAGCCGGGGCTGCGCTGCGATTGATTAGCGATGGAGACATCACGGCGGCTGTCTCCCCTTCCCTTCATGAGAGCGGAGTGGATCTATTTTACGGCATCGGCGGTTCGCCGGAAGGCATTCTCACTGCGGCGGCCCTGCGCGCCCTCGGCGGAGATATGCTCCTGCGGATGGCTCCGAAAGACGACGCCGAACGCGCCGAAGCAGTCCAAGCAGTCGGCGAAGACGAAGTGTCCCGAGTGTATCAATGCATCGACTTGGTTTGGGGTGAGAGTTGCATTTTTTGCGCGACGGGAATCAGCGACAGCCCGCTGCTTCCCGGAGTGACGCTCCGCGGAAAAAAGGCGATCACGCACAGCATTCTCATGCGCGCCAAGAGCCGAACGGTGCGCTACATCCGAGCCGTCCACGACCTCGAATCCAAGACGATCCACTTGCGCGGCGAAGGCCACGAGCAAAAGCTCGCATAGCAGCCACACCGGGTAGATCTGGAGCGATGTTTCAAACCGGGCGTTTTTCGGCTTGCCGCGAAGGCCGTTCCCGCCGACTTCTCCAAGCTCTTCAATGGATATAATTCTTCCGCTTCTACGCAATAACGCCCGCGCTTCCGTCAGCGATCTCGCCAAGTCTGCGAACCTCACCGAGACCGAAGTCGTCGCGCGCATCGCCAAGCTGGAAGCCGATGGCGTAGTCCTCGGATACCTCGCCGTGGTGGACCCTCAGAAGGTCTCGAAAGATCGCGTCGCCGCACTCATCGAGGTGAAATTGACACCCGAGCGCGAAGGCGGCTTCGACAAAACAGCGGAGCGCGTCGCGCGATTCCCCGAAGTCGTGAGCTGCTATCTCATGAGCGGCGGCTACGATCTCCACGTCGTCGTCGAAGGCAACACGCTGCACGAAGTCGCAGGATTCGTCTCGGAGAAGCTCAGCACGCTCAAAGGCGTCATCAGCACCGTGACCCATTTCCGCCTGAAGTCTTACAAGGAAAACGGCGTGGAACTGAAACGGGAGGCGGCGCCGCAAAGGCTCGCAGTCGCACCGTGATGCACGCAACCGCAGCGATGATGAACGCACGAGCCAGCGCGATTGCGCGCAGCCGCGCCGGGGTGTCTTTCTAGTAAAAGACGGAACGGAACCCGCGCGCGGCCAACCTCCCGAACCGGACCGTCGCACTTCATCCAATCCAAACTTTTATTTTTCAAATGAGCATTTCCAATCACATCGCAACACACATCCGAGACATCCCGCGCAGCGGCATCCGGGATTTCTTCGAGATCGTCCAGACCATGAAGGACGTCATCTCGCTCGGCATCGGCGAGCCCGACTTCCACACCCCGTGGCGCATCCGCGAAGCTGCAATCTACTCGCTGGAGCGCGGCCACACCGGCTACACCAGCAACCTCGGGCTGCCTCGCCTTCGCGAGTGCATCGCCGAATATGTGGCGGAACATTTCGCCGTGCAATACGACCCGACGACCGAAGTCATCGTCACCGTCGGCGTCAGCGAAGCCATCGACCTCGCACTCCGCGCGCTGGTAAATCCCGGCGACGAAGTCCTCTACCACGAGCCCTGCTACGTCAGCTACAGCCCGAGCGTCGTTATGGCCCACGGCATCCCCGTCGCCGTGCCCACGCACGCCACGGACAATTTCCGCATGACGGCGGAAGAACTCGCGAAGCACATCACACCGCGCTCGAAAGTGCTCATGATGAATTTCCCGTGCAACCCCACCGGCGCGACACAATCACGCGAGGAGCTGGAAAAAATCGCCAAGCTTTGCGTGGCGCACAACCTCGTCGTCCTCACCGACGAAATCTACAGCGAGCTCACGTATGACGGCGCATCCCACTTCAGCATCGCCGCGCTGCCGGGCATGAAAGAGCGTTGCGTATTCCTTCACGGATTCTCGAAAGCATTCGCCATGACCGGCTTTCGCGTCGGCTACGCTTGCGCACCCGCCGCCCTCACCGAGGCCATGATGAAGGTGCATCAATACGCCATCCTTTGCGCCAACACGATGGCGCAGGATGCCGCGATCGAGGCCCTCGAAAGCGGCGCAAACGACGTCGCCATGATGCGCAAAGAATACGAAGCACGGCGGAACTACATCGTCCGCAGCCTCAATGATATGGGCCTCCCGTGCTTCAAGCCGCTCGGCGCATTCTACGTATTCCCCGACATCCGCTCCACCGGCATGACCAGCCGCGAATTCTCACTCGGCCTGCTGGAAAAAAAGCAAGTCGCCTGCGTCCCCGGCCCCGCATTTGGTCCCAGCGGCGAAGGCCACATCCGGTGCAGCTACGCCACAGGGCTCGACAAGATCAAAATCGCCATGGAACGCATGGCCGAGTTCGTCGCGGGAAAATAAGCGCTACCGCAGCGCGAGGATCGCCTCGACATCATACACACAGCCTCCCCACGTCCCGCCGCTTGCCGCCTGCAACGCCGCCCACAGCCGCGTGTCGTCGGGGAGCGCGGGATGTGGCGCGAGTCGAGAGTCCGGCGTGCGTGCGGCGAGAATCTCCGCCCCTTCTTCCGTCGAAAAAGTGCGGCCTTCGCAGCCGATGAAATCGACACTTCCCGTCATCGCGGCGCGGTCCACGACAATGCGCACCAAGTCGCCATCGCGGAGCTTTCCGAGCGGTCCACCGGCGAGCGCTTCCGGGCCGATGTGACCGATGCACGCTCCGGTGCTCACTCCGCTAAATCGCGCATCGGTGAGCAGCGCCACTTGCTTGCCAAATGGCAGATGCTTGAGCGCGCTGGTGAGTTGATACGTCTCTTCCATCCCTGTGCCCATCGGCCCTGCGCCCGCGAGGATGAGGATGTCGCCCGCCACGATCTTGCCGCCGCGAATCGCGTTGATCGCCGTGCCTTCGCTCGTGAAAAAACGCGCCGGGCCGGTCTTACGATACACGCCATCGGGATCGACCACGGCTGCGTCAATGGCAGTCGCTTTCACCACGCTGCCTTGCGGCGCGAGATTGCCGACAGGAAAGACGACCGTGCCCGTGAGCCCGCGCTCTTTTGCTCGCGCCGGAGGAAGGATCACATCGTCGGGGTCGATGCCGTCCAAATCGCGGAGCAATTGGCGAAAGCGGACGCGCCGTTCGCTTTGCGCCCAAGCATCGAGATTCTCGCCAAGCGTCTTGCCCGTGACGGTGCGCACGGAGCAATCCAGCAAGCCCAACGTCCGCAAGTGGAGCATCACTTCCGGCACACCGCCCGCGAGGAAAACGCTGATCGTCGGATGCCCCATCGGGCCGTTCGGCAACGCATCGACAAGGCGTGGAGTCGTGCGGTTCACTTCCTGCCAATCCGCCACTGTTGGCCGCGCAAGCTTGGCTGCGTGGGCGATTGCGGGGATGTGGAGTAGGAGATTCGTCGAGCCGCCGAACGCCGCATGGACGACCATCGCATTTCGAATCGCCGCATCCGTCAGCACATCGCGCGTCTTCAGCCCCGCCGCATCCAGCGCGACCACTGCGCGAGCAGATTGCACCGCAAGATCCAGCCACACGGCTTGTCCGCTCGGAGCCAACGCGGAATGCGGAAGACACAGCCCGAGCGCTTCGGCCACCACTTGCGAAGTCGCCGCGGTGCCGAGAAACTGGCATCCCCCGCCCGGCGACGCGCACGCGCGGCAACCGAGATCCGCAGCCTCAGCGCGGGTAATCAGACCGTGCGAAAAGCGCGCACCGATCGTCTGAATTTTCCCCGCATCCTCGCCATTAATCGGCGGCAAAGTCACGCCACCCGGCACGATGACACCCGGCAAGTCCGGAGAACCCGCCACGGCCATCATCATTGCAGGAAGTCCTTTATCACACGTCGCGATGCCCACCACACCGCGCCGCAGCGGCAGCGAGCGAATGAGCCGCCGCATCACGATCGCAGCATCATTTCGATAAGGCAGAGAATCAAACATCCCATGCGTCCCCTGCGTGCGCCCATCGCACGGATCGCTCACCGCACCAGCAAACGGCACCTTCCCCATCGACCGCAGCTCGCGCGCCGCAGCCTCCACGAGCAGCCCGATTTCCCAATGCCCCGTATGATAACCGAGCGCGATCGCAGAGCCATCCGGCGCGCGAAGCCCGCCCTGCGTGCTGAGGATGAGATACTGCGGACCATTTGCCAGCGCAGCCTCCCAGCCCATCCCGACGTTTTGCGACAGACCAAAAAGATCGCCGCTCGGCGAAGAAAGCAGCATCTCATCGGTGAGCGGCAGCAAGCCTTGTGGTCCGGGGGCCTTGGAGACTACGTCGTAAATATCGGGCATTGGTAAATTGAGAGATTCGGAGCAAGCCGCAGGCGATTGCGAGACGCAACCCTCAACATAAAACTCCCGAGTCCATCATTCCCGTTAAGAAATAAACCGTGAAAGACTAAAAATACGGCAATTGAGCCAAAAACCACGGGGATATTACCTATACGCTCCCCTACACTCCACACACCCGCCTTTCCGCCCTAAAACCCGCACCAATCCACAAAACCACACCCCTATACCCCATCAAAAAATCGCCCCACCCGAAGTGGTAACAGCCCCATTGGACAACCCAAGCCACATTCTGCTTAAATCACCCACATGACCCGCCGCACCCGCACAACCACCAACCAACACGAGATAGCGCACCACTGCGCCCAATCGCGACCCTTCCAAGGAGCCACGACTCGCGGAACCAATGGTGTGTGTAGGCATAAAACAGTCCTCGGAACACCAAACCGCACCAATACAGAGGGATTCCTTGGTCGGACCCGTATTGGCCGCGCCGAATGTTCCGGGGACACCCCCCATTTCCAAACTGTAGAAAATTGCTCACCTGCATCCAGAATAGTGGTCAAAGAGATCCAGAACTGCATTCCCCAATGCAGGAACGCAGTCGCGGATGTCCGCCGGACCATTCCCCAATGCAGGAACGCAGTCGCGGATGTCCGCCAGACCATTCCCCAATGCAGGAACGTAATCGCGGATGTCCGCCGGACCATTTCCCAATGCAGGAACGCAATCGCGGATGTCCGCCGGACCATTCCCCAATGCAGGAATGCAATCGCGGATGTCCGCCAAACCATTCCCAAATGCAGGAACGCAGTCGCGGATGTCCGCCGGACCATTTCCCAATGCAGGAACGCAGTCGCGGATGTCCACCAAACCATTCCCACTTTCACCACTCGTCCAAACGCCTTGTAAGCCCCCTATAGCCCATCCTCTATGTTAACCACTCGCTAATAGAACACCATGCCCGACCCATCAAAATACGCCGAAAATCAGTTCACTACTGCCACCGACGGCAGCACCATCCTCACCAGCGAAATCATCGCCGATTGCAAACCCAAGCTCGCACTCGCAGCCAGTCAAAACGCCGGCTTTGCCGCCATCAACGGCGAATTTATCTCCTCCAGCGCCGCGTGGGACGCCGCCGAGACCGTCGCCACCAACCTCGAAGCCGGCCTCAAAAGCGCTACCTTAGCCCTCGACGAAAAACTCATCAGCCTCACCCGCAAACCCGACGCCGACACTAACAGCGACATCGAAGCCTGGGACGCCATCATCCGCAGCGCCGTCGCCTTCCAAGGCGTCACCTACACCCTCCTCCTCCCCCGTGGCCGCGAAACCATCACCACCGGCTCCATCGAGCAACAACTCGACGCCATCCGCGACTTCGGAGTCCGCCTCGCCGACCAAACCACCAAACCCACCCTCGTCGCCCTCGGCGCAACCGTCACCACCTTTGCCACCACCGCCCGCGCCCTCCGCACCGCCCAAACCACCAAAAAAACCCAGCTCGACGACGCCCGCGGCGACCTCGAAGCCCTCCGCATCCTCAACTGCCAAATCCTCTACGCCATGGTCGGCACCGGCATGAGCATCTGGCGCACCACCCCCGAAAAAGTGGACGATCTTTTCAGCATCAGCCTCCTCCGAGGCAGCGTCCTCCAGCCACCCGCCATCCCCACCGACACCACCCTAGTCGTCGCCACGCGCACCGTCAGCACGACCGTGATGCCCGCCAGCGCCACCCGCCTAGAAGTCCATCGCCAAGCCCCCGGCGGAGCCCCCGAGCTCCTCGTGATAGGCGAGCCCGGCGAGCTCAGCATCATCATCCCAAACCTCTTCATCTTCACCGCAGGAGTCACCTACCAAATCTGGCTCCAAGCCCGCAACAGCCGAGGCACCAGCGAGCCCGGGCCCGTGCAGGAGTGGCTCGAAGCGTAAGCATTTTTAAACTGCAAATACAAAAACTCATGTTCCACTGTGTTACACCCATCTCCGATAGTCCCTTCCAAAGGCGCCGTGTCATGGGAATCGCGATCGCGAGCCTCATTTTAGTTAGTACGCACACGGGATATTCGCAGGGGCGGTTTGGCGTTCGGTCAGCGAATCCCGCGTCCTTAAATTCTAGCTCAAGAACCCGGACGGGGAAGACTCAGGCGGACGTGGTCTTGGATTTTGCCAAGAAGATGGATGTGCTGAAGACAAAGTTGGAGGAATGGGGAACTCTATCGTTTGCTCCGTTGGTCTTTTCACCTCCGAGTTATAAAGACGGCAGCACTCGAAAGGCTCCTTTTAAGATGGAAGAGGGAGACGTGAATGCACTGAAGTTTGACGCGCTCTACGGAGACTACAATGACGCGCAAGGACAGTCGCTATTTAGCAAGCGGACGCAGACTAAGACTTTTGGTGCATTTGGGGAGTCTGCAAACGAGGTGCTCAAGGAAACACAGCAGACGCAGTTGGATATTTTCCGGACCAATACCAAACGGGCGATTGCGGCAGACAATAATAAACGGCAACTTACGACGACGCAATTTGCGAAGGCGCAGCGCACGGCCTCGGCTGCGGAGAAGGCGGCGGAGCCGGCTCAAGCCAAGGAAGAATCGGCGCAGGAGGCGCAGATTGAGGCGGCGCAGAATATAGTGGTTGCGGAGGCGGTGTTGGCGCAGACCGATGCAGAGGAAAAAGCAAAGCCTAAGGAGGAGCAGAACCAAGCGCGGGTCGCTCTGGCGCGGACTGCGGTTGCGAATGCGAAGAAGGAGCAGGCGATTGCGGATGGAAGGCTTGCGGCGGCGAAGACTGCAAATTTGAAGGCGGCAAAGGCATTGCAGGATGCAAATTTGGCGCTGACGGCGGCGGAGAGTGCATTTAATGCGGCGCAGAATCCGCCGATCGCAACACCCGCCGGGGCTCCTCCGTCCGCATTTACGGACCCTTTGACTGGACTTGCTATTTCCGAGTCGAATCCTTTCGGCACGGCACCACCATCTGCAGGGGCGGGGTTGGCAACTCTGGGCGACAATGCTCTGCCGGACTTAGTGGCTGGCGTGAAGCCCGAAAACAGCCAAGGAAGTTTTTCCCCAATGGCACGCATCAACGGTGCAGCGGCGGCGTTGACGGTGAAGAATATCCACTCCTTTCTGGGCGACCCGCAGGCGGCGCTGGAGTTTAAGGATAAGCGGATTCTATTTGGTGTGTCATCACTGAGCGTGAATCCAGGTTGGCGGACGCGGAAGGATTTTAAAGCAGTGGTGACCGCTACGATAAAGTGTGCATTAGTGGATGCTCATCTTGAGACAATTCGAAAGGTGTTAGATTGTGAGGATTACCCGGTGTGGTTCCGGAAGCAGGTGGCAGCGGATCACCCTGCGGCGGCGAGCCCGGCGCACCGGAAGTTTTTTGCGCAGGTGAAGGGGCCGGAGAAAGGCGAGTGTGCAAGGTTTATTAAGAGTTTGCCCAAGCCTCAGGAGAAGCCGGGGATCGTGGTGAGTGCGGTGACGCCGATGGTGGATAATCAAAATTTGGACTTGGCTTCGAGCATTGCGCGACAGGATGAGATTGCGCTTTATCTCGCCAAGAGTATGTCGGTGGCAGGCTCTAGTCAGGCGGCAAAGGCTTTTACATCATGGGCTTCGATGAGGCGGCGTGACGTGGCAACGCGGACGGCTGTGGCAACGATGAATAGCTCGACGGTGGGCGGCAAGCATGTGTCGTTTGAGATCGGGACGAGCTTGAAAGGGCTGGATGACAAAGACCTAAAAGGGAATAAAGCAGCGCAAACACTGGATCGGGTGACGTTTCCGGTTTTGGTGATGCTAGGGATGTCTGCGGATGATGCACGTCCGGCATTTAGATTGTCTAAAGCGGGAAAGATTCTGGTGCAGGAGCCGGAGTTGGATGTGGATTATTCCACGCAGTGGGCGCGGGTGGAGAATACTTTTTGGACGCCATTTAAGCCAGTGCGCAAAATGAGCGATAGTTTCCGCGAACTAATTCAGCTTGGGGAGGAGAAAGATGTGCTCAGAGCTGGTTTAGAGGTTACACGTCCATTATGTGGTATGGCTCGTGAGGCGCTGACGGACACGAAAAAGTGGATGGAAACGGAGTACGAAATCCTCAATAAGACGCTATATGGCACCGGCTTTCATCAGACGCTACCGGCGATGTGGCTGATGGATGGCGGGAGGGATGCTGCGGTATTGAGCGACTCTGAGGCGCAAGTCGATGCAACCGTGATTTCGTTTGATCCGGCAACGCTAAGGTTTCCAGCACTTAATACTGCGAGGACTGTGGTGATTCGGGGAAAGCGCCTGAATCTGGTCGATGCGGCGAAGCTGGAAGTGGTGGGGGCTGGGTTGAGGAAGACGGCGACGGGCGCGCGACTTCTAGGGCCGGATGCCATTTCCGTGGAACTTGAGGCGGTCGGGCAAAACTCGGGCAGTGTGAATTTTCTACTGCCTCACTCGGGCGCGGGGGATAGTGCGACGACAGCGGCGCTAAATTATGAGGTGAAAAGTCTGGAGATCCCGACTGTGAAGCCATGGTCGGCAACGGAATACAAACTTGCCGGGGAGTATCGAAATGGGCTCTGGAAGGGAACGCTGGAACTGATGTTGGAGGGGACAAACCTTGAACTACTCCCCGGCGTTGGAGACCTCATGGGAGTAGGCTTGGATCCCGAGGACTCCGCAGTAGGTCCTGTAGGCTCAAAGGCGCAGGTGAAGCAGGCGAGTAGCACGGCGGCGCTGGTGACTTTTACAATCACGTCGAAGGCTGGGAAAGGGCATGCATTCGTGCAGTTTGATATTCCAACGCTGGAGGGGAAGACGGTGGTGAGTGCGCCGTTTAAGTTTACGTTTCAGAATTCGCTGCCGCCGACGGTGCTGCCGTGGGGGATCGATGAGTTTCTCATCTCGGGCACGGAGGCGGATGCGAAGTGGACGGGGACTTTTGAGGCTGTGCTCAAAGGCAGCGAGTTG
>JAYTMG010000228.1:0-1154 GCA_043728745.1 Verrucomicrobiaceae bacterium | reverse complement strand
CGCGCGAAGCAGCATGTGAGTGTTCTTCAGGCGCGCCGGGATGTGATGCGCGAGGAAATCAACAGTCTCCGCGTGAAACTCGGTATGCCACCCGCAGCGGTGGGCGTGTAGTCGGTGGTTGGCGCTGAGTTGAAGTGCTTGCGGATTTGGAAAGTGATGGCACGTTCCGCCGACTCGTAAATGCTTACCTTTCTTCGCCTCGCCCCATTACTCCTGTCAGGCATCGCGCACGCTGCTGTCGTGCTCAGTGTGGACGTGAATGATGCCATCGACACGTCTTCGGACACGGCTCCCGGATTTTCCACCTATCTGTTGAGTGACAACACGCTCTCGGTGGGTGGCTTTTCTGTGGACGTCAATCCGTCGTCCGGCGCGGCGCTGGACGATGTGCATCGCACGACTCCGGCGACGGGCGGCGCGCTGACGCTCGGCGCGCTTTACCGCGATTCGGTATTCGCGGCAGGGGACAATACTGCGAACTTTTACCGCGTGGGGATGGATACCGTCATCGGCGGACTCAC
The DNA here is from genome assembly GCA_043728745.1 of Verrucomicrobiaceae bacterium. Classification (GTDB taxonomy): domain Bacteria; phylum Verrucomicrobiota; class Verrucomicrobiia; order Chthoniobacterales; family Chthoniobacteraceae; genus SXWH01. The sequence continues at coordinate 633 of JAYTMG010000228.1, read as the reverse complement.
GGCGGGGAAAAAATACACGCTCATCGTATGGGGCTACGACAGCGGAAGCACTGGCGCGCGGGTGAGCGACTGGAGCGTGCTCGGACTCGGCGGGGTGCAATGGGCGGCGAATAATTTCACCTTCGACGGAGCGACGACGCCAGCGTCGGATACGGCGAATCGCTTCACCGTGACGGCGTACGCCGATGCGACGGGGACTCTCATTTTGCGCGGACGCCCAGGGCAGCAATCGGCGACGGCGAGTGTGTATTTGAACGGGTTCACGGTGGATGAACTTGCGACTCCGGCGGTCACTTCGGTGCCGGTGCTGGCGCTGGATTTTAATGATCGGAGTTTTGCAGGGGCTACTTATACGGCGGCGGGATTCAGCGAATTCATTCTCGATGGAACAACGGCGGTGCAATCTTCCGCGACGCGCACTTTCGGCGCGCAGACCGTGACTCTCGCGGGGAGTGGAGTGACGGTCGATGATCGTGAACGTCTCGGCATCCCGGGCAATGCGGGAGCCTTCACCGAGAATCTGCTCATGCGCGATTTCATTTTCTCCAGCAGCGGAGCGGCGGGCACGGGCATGGATGTCACCGTGGGCGGGCTCGCCCCGAATACGCAGTATCTCGTGGAGTTGTGGAGCTA
>JAYTMG010000227.1:0-5913 GCA_043728745.1 Verrucomicrobiaceae bacterium | reverse complement strand
ACGGTGATGAGCACTTTCGCCAGCGTGTCCACGAGCATCAGCAAAATTGGCAGCAGGATGGTGAAAAGCGTGAGCCCAAATGTCGGCGGCGTGATGCCTTCGCGCCCCGCTATTTCCGGCATCGCGGGGGGATTTGCCTGAACAGTTTTGATCGCCCGTTTTGCAAAAATAGGACCCGCGATGATTGCCGTAGGAATCCCGATGACGAATCCCCAAAGCAGCACCATCCCCATATTTGGTGCGAGCCCCGCAGCCGCGAATAAGCTGATCGCCGCAACCGGTCCGGGATGCGGCGGCATGAGCCCGTGCATGACGGAGAGGCACGAGAGAAGCGGGATGGCGAGAAGCAGAAACGGTTTTTTTGTCTCTGCTGTGAGTGTGAGCAAAATCGGCAGCAGAAGCACGAGTCCGACCGCAAACCATGTCGGCAGCCCGACCGCGATGGCGAGGACCATGATGCACCAAATCACGCGCTTCGGACCGAAGAACGCATTGAAGCGTTTTGCCAGCACCTGCGCGCCACCGCTCTCTGCCAGGAGTTTCCCGAGCATCGTGCCGAGGCCGATAACAGCGGCGATTCCGCCGAGCGACTTGCCGAGCCGAACGCCGAAGACGTCGATGACTCCTGTCATTGTGAGCGCAGTCGTGGTTCCTTTCGGCGTCACGCCCATGGCGACAGCACCTGCACCGACGATGAGTGCCGCAAGTGCGAGTGCGATAAATGCGTTCACTTTCCACCGTGTCACGAGCAGTACGAGCACGGCGACAGAGGCAAGCGCTAGGATGATGAGAGTCGAATCGGTCTGGGTCATGCCGTCTTGATGCAGGGAATCGGGGCTGGGGAACAACCATATTCTTTACCGAAATTTGCGAGAGATCGGCGCGCGAAGCCGAACGCTAATGCTTCCGGCTTGCGCGGGTTGAATCGGCCACATGTTACGTTTTCTCCGGCTATTCACGTTACTCGCATTCGTTACCGCAACGGGCACCTGCCTTTCCGCGCCTGCGGAGGACCCAAATGCGCCTGTGAGTTTCTTCAAGCACATCCGCCCGATTTTTCAGGCGAACTGCACCGGGTGTCATCAGCCCGCAAAGGCGAAGGGTGCTTATTTAATGACGGACTTCGCCCGGATGCTCGAAGGCGGCGACGATGCAAAGGAGGCGAACAAAAAAGCGATCGTCCCCGGCCAGCCCGATGCTTCCTATCTCATCGAGCAAATCACGCCGAAGGACGGCAAGGCCGAGATGCCGCCGAAGAAAGCGCCGCTCGCCGATAAGGACCTCGCACGCATCCGCAAATGGATCGCGGAGGGCGCAAAAAACGACACTCCGGAAAATGCGCGGCAGAAAATTGACGCGCAGCATCCGCCTGTTTACCAGCGCCCGCCGGTCATTGCGTCGCTCGATTATTCGCCGGATGGAACATTGCTGGCGGTCGCCGGATTTCATGAAGTGCTGCTTTGGAAAAGCGATGGCTCCGAGTTGCTGGCGCGGCTTGTCGGGCTCGGCGAGCGCGTGCAGGCGGTGCGCTTTTCCCCGGATGGGAAACACCTCGCCACAGCCGGTGGACAGCCTGCGGAGTTTGGAGAGATCCAAATTTGGGACGTGGAAAAGCGCTCACTTCTCATCAGCTCAATGTCCGGCGGCGACACGATCTACGGCGTGAGTTGGTCGCCGGACGGAAAGCTCGTCAGCTTTGGTGGACCCGATAAAACCGTGCGCGCCATCGAGGCTGCAAGCGGCAAGCAAGTGGTGCAAAATATCTCGCACGACGATTGGGTCATCGACACGACATTCACGCACAAAGGCGAAAACATCGTGAGCGTCGGGCGCGACATGGCGGCCAAGCTCATCGAAGTCTCCACACAGCGCTTCGTGGACAACATCACGAGCATCACGCCCGGTGCGCTTCGCGGCGGCATTCATTCCGTGGCGCGGCACCCCCAGCGCGAGGAGTTCGCGATGGGCGGCTCCGACGGCGTGCCGAGCGTCTATCGCATCGCGCGAAAAGTGCAGCGTCACATCGGCGATAATGCGCTCTGCGTTCGCAAATGGCCGGCGATGGATGGACGTATCTACGCCGTTCATTTCGCGCCGGACGGGAAATCGTTTTCTGCCGCTTCTTCGCTGGATGGAAAAGGATCGGTCCACCGCTACAATTACGACTTCAATACCGAGATGCCCGCAGAGTTTGTCGCGATCGAATCCAAGGACGAAGGTGGACGCAACGATGATGAAAAGAAGCGGCTCGACGCGCACTATCACAGCGAGACGAAACTCCTCGCCGCCGCTGATTTCCCCGGCGGGATCTACGCGCTCCGCTACAAACCAGACGGCAGCGCAATCGCCGTCGCGGGCGAGGATGGGAAACTGCGTCTTCTGAATCCCACGGACCTCACCGTGGCAAAAGAGTTCACGCCGGTTCCGCTGAAATAGGCGCGCGCCTCCAAGGAGGGGGGCCTCTCGGCCCCCTGAGCGCGAAGCGTCTCCCATGACATCCCGGCTTATTGGGAACCCTTTCAGAGTTGTATGTGGAAAGCCCGCAGAGTTACGCCGAAGGCGTTGCATCATTCAGCCCAGCGTTGCGAGGGACGAGCTACGCTGGGGTCACGGTCATGCCGTATTTACCCCGCAAGGGGTTTCATCCGATGCACACCTCTTCGATGGAACCCCTTGCGGGGTAAAACATGTTTATGACACGTTCCCAAGGTAGCCGCTCGTTCCTCGCGGCAACCTTGGGCTGAATGATGGCAACGCCTTCGGCGTAACTCTGCGGGCTGTCCAGATACTCAGAGTTCAGGGGGCCGAGACGGCTCCCTCCTTGGGTTGTTCAGATACCGCGCCTCCGCGTTGCACGCCACCCGCCGCCCTGTCATTGTGCCTTGCGATGCTCACGACATTTTATCACCCGCGATACGCCGCGCCGATTGGCGAGCACATCATGCCCATCCGAAAGTTTGGGCTCATTGCCGAAGCGCTCGCCGGGGCAGGGGATGTTCGTCTCGTTGAGCCAGAGCCCGTCGGACTCGCGGACCTTCAGCGAGTGCATACGCCGGAGTATATCGAGGCCATTCGCACCGGCGAGCCGCGTGAGCTTGCGGAGTCGCAAAAGTTCCCGTGGTCGCCCGAGCTTTTCCCCAGCGTCTGCCTGACGAGCGGCGGATGTCTCGCTGCGGCGAGGCAGGCTCTCACGGATGGGGTGAGCGCCGCGCTCGTGAGCGGTTTTCATCACTCGTGTGCGGACCATGGCGAAGGGTTCTGCACATTTAATGGGCTCGTCATTACCGCCGACGCGCTGCTTTCCGATGGGAGCGCCCGGAAGATCGCTGTCCTCGATATGGATCTTCACTACGGCAACGGCACCGCGCAACTCGTCGCGGGGCGTCCGCACATGTTTCAGCTCTCGATTTACGGAAACGACTACTGGGCGAATGTTCCGTATCGCGATGTCACCAAGCGTCACCACGAAGACGGCCCGAACCATCACTCCGCCGCGCTTCCCGAGCGATGCGATCGTGCCGCCATGCTCGCTATCATGGACCGCACGCTCCCGCTCATCGCTGAATGGAAGCCCGACATCCTGCTCTATCAAGCCGGTGCCGATCCTTATTTCGAGGACCCCTATTCGCCGCTGCTGCTGGATCACGCGGACTTGCGTGCACGGGACGAGCACGTTTTTCGTTTTGCCAAGGCGAACGGCATCCCGATGGCTTGGGTGCTTGCCGGCGGCTACACAAAGGACATCGCAAAAGTGGTCGATGTTCATCTCGGGACGTTCGATGCGTGGCGCGCGGTTCACGGGGAAATGAGCGGCGAGTTTCCCAATTGAAGACCAGTTCGCTCATTGCTCAAATCTCGCCAGCCCGACCAACGCTCCAGACTCAAATGCCTCGCTTTGTTCATTCGGATTTCGTTACTACGGCGCGAATGGCTCCGATTCAGAAACTACTCTCGCCCATATTGAACATTGTTGTAGCGATGCTGCTACTTTGCGCGGCTCCGGTGTTATTCGCTGAGGCGATAATTCCCGGTGTGGCAGGAAGCAAGTTGGAGCCGGAGCTCAAGGGGGTGGTGTTGATTGAGGAGATGAATTGCGTGGCCTGTCACGCGGGCGATGCGTCGCTCGCGGCGCGCTCGAAAAAAGCGCCGCGGCTTGCGGACATCGGTTCGCGGGTGAATCCGGGATGGATGGAGACGTTTATCGCCAATCCGCATGCGTCGAAGCCGGGCACGACGATGCCGGATCTGCTCGGGCGATTGAGCGTGGATGAAAAAAAGCAGACGGCTACGGCGCTCACGCACTTTTTGCTGTCGCTGAAAAAGAACGACTTTGCGCTACAGCCGCCGGATGCGGTGGCGGCGGGGCAGGGGAGGGTGTTGTTTCATTCGCGGGGATGTGCGGCGTGTCATTCGCCTCGTGATGAGAAGGGCGTGGAGACGCTGGCGGCGAATTCCGTTCCGCTCGGTGCGCTGGAGGAAAAATATAGCTTCAAAAGCCTCGTGGAGTTTTTGCGCCAGCCGCATGTGAGTCGGCCTTCGGGGCGGATGCCGGATATGCGGTTGGGTGCGCAGGAAGGAGAGCGCATCGCGCATTTTCTCCTGCAAAAAACGAGGGTGCCGGGCGCGCTTGGCTACACGCTTTATCGCGGCGATGTTTGGGCGGGATTGGAGAGTGAGGCGGTGAAGGCGGAGCGAAGCGGGCATGTGGGCGACTTTGCGTTGGAGAGCCTCGGAATGGGCAAAATCCCGCATCACGCGGCGATCAAATACGAAGGATGGGTAAACGTCGTGAACGCCGGGCGCCACCGGTTTTTCCTGACGATGAACGGCGGAACGCTGATCGTGGGCGGGAATCAAATCATCCAGCAGCAGCCAAGCGACGGGCGCGGAGTGAAGCAACTGGAAGGTGCCGCAGATCTCGCTGCCGGCTGGCATTCGATTCAGCTCACGTATTTTCATACGGGACGCGAGGCGAAGTTCTCGTGCGAGATGGAAGGGCCGCAGTTTAAGCGCGGGCCTATTCCTTCGTCGCTGCTGTCGGTTTCCAAAGAACCCATCGCGCCCTTCGAGCCGCTGAAAGTGAATGCGGATCTCGCATCGCGTGGGCGCGAGTTGTTCGGCAAACTCGGCTGCGCAAACTGTCATGACGATCTCAAAGTCCCCGCCACGCTGAGCGTCGCCTTTGCAAAGCTCGATGCCCGTCGCGGATGCCTCAGCGAAGCCCCCGGTGCGTGGCCGCGATTCGATCTGAGCGCAGAACAGCGCACGCTCATCGCGAAGGCGCTGCCCATCGCGGAAAAGCCGCAGCTCGACGACAAACAGCAACTTGCCAAAACGCTCGTCACTTTTAATTGCATCGCCTGCCACGAGCGCACGGGCCTCGGCGGAATCGCTCCCGAGCGCGACGCTCTTTTCACCGGCACGCAGCCTGCGCTGGGCGACCAAGGCCGCATCCCGCCGCCGCTCTCGCATGTGGGCGCGAAGTTGAAGCCCGAGTGGATCGCCGAAGTGCTGCTGCGCGGAAAGCGCCAGCGCGATTACGTCGATGCGTCGATGCCGCAATTCGGCGAGACCAATGTCGGGCATCTCGTGGAGTTGTTCGGCAAAGTGGATAAGCTCGAAGCCGCAGTGCTGCCGAAGGTTGCGAACATCCAGGAGTCCAAAGCCGCCGGGTACGAAATGATCGGCACCAATGGTCTGAGCTGTATCGCGTGCCATGAATTTAACGGACAGAAATCCGGCGAGATGAGCGCGCTCGACATCGGGCGCGTGACCGAGCGTTTGCAAAAGAACTGGTTCGCGCTCTACATGCGCCAGCCGTCGCGCTTTCACCCCACGGTCATCATGCCGAGCTTCTGGCCCGACGGACAGTCCACGCGCCCGGCCATCCTCGGCGGCGATTCCGCGCAGCAA
>JAYTMG010000226.1:0-10278 GCA_043728745.1 Verrucomicrobiaceae bacterium | reverse complement strand
GTCGAGCGCAGCCAGGCGCAAAACAAAGCCACCGCCATGAAGATGCTCACGGCAAAACTCTTCCAAATGGAGCAGGACAAAAAGAAAGCCGACCTCAACGCCGCATACGGCGCAAAGCTCGACGTCAGCTTCGGCAGCCAGATTCGCAGCTACGTCTTCCAGCCCTACCAAAAAGTCCTCGACCTCCGCACCGGCGTCGCGACCAGCGACGTCCAGGGCGTCATGGACGGCGACATCAACGCATTCGTCGAAGGCAAACTCCGCGGCCTCGTCCGCCAAAAAGGCGCAAGCGAAGACGACGAGTAACGTCCCTTCTGCGGGTCGTTCTACGGTGAGCGAGTGTGAGCAGAAAGTGACACATGACCTCTCGTTCGTTCACTACGGGTATCGTATTACTCCGCGTCGCGCACGAGCACCTCTTTGGGCCGCAGCACGGCGTAGAGGACGAGTCCGGTGATGAGGATGGCACCTGCGATGAGCGGTGCGTTTTTCACCTGTGGCTGGGTGCTCGTGATTCCGGAATGCACTCGCACAGCGATGAGCGTCGCGCACACGATTGCGCCGAGCAGCGGGACCAATGCGGGCACTTCAAACTGACCGACGGGCTCGGATTTGCGCAGCTTCAGCCGGAGCAGCGCGACATTCACCACGGTGAACACTGCGAGCAGCAGGAGCACGGTGGCCTCGGCGAGATCTTTCACGCCGCCAGCGAGGATGAGCCCGGAGACGATGACGAACAGGACCATCACGGCGATGTGCGGTGTGTTGCGGACGCGGTGGATGCGGCCCAGCGCGGCGGGGAGCAAATTTTGACGGCTCATCCCGTAGAGCAGGCGCGAGCCCATGAGGTAGTTGAGCAGCGCGGTGTTGCCGATGGCGAAGACTGTGATGACTACGAAAACTGTGTCGATTCCGTGAAACCACGGCGCGGCGGTGTGCGCGACATCCATAAGCGGCGTGGGGCTTTTCGCGAGCTGCGCCCACGGGACGACGGATACCGCGGTGATCGCCACGGCCATGTAAATCACCGTCGCCGCAATCATCGCGGCGATGAGCCCGCGAGGGAGGTTGCGCGGGGCATCTTTGACTTCTTCGCCGACGTTCAGGATGTCCTCGAATCCGATGAACGAGAAGAACGTGAGCACCGCGCCTTGCAGGACAATGAGCGCGGTGAAACTGGACGCGCCCTCAGCCCTCGGCGGCATCGCGAGATAGTCCACGCCGCCCCAATACGGAATCCCTACCACGATGATGAAAATCAGCCCCGATGACTCGACGATCGTGCAGACGATATTCGCCCACATGCTCTCGCGGATGCCGCGATAGATGACGCAGCCGACGAGCGCGACAAATGCGATGGCGAGCCATTTCACATCAATCGTGAGCCCGAGTGCGCGCTGCAAATTTTCCGCGATGGCCTGCGAGCCTGTCGCCATGCTGGTGAGCCCGCTCATCATCACCGCGATGCCGACGACGTAGCTGAGCCACGCTTTATCAAACGCGCGATGTGTGACAAATGCCGCGCCGCCCGCGCGAGGGTATCGACTGCCGACGGATGCGTAGCTCAGCCCCGTCAAGAGCGCCGCAACCATCGCGGCGATAAAGGCCAGCCACACAGCGTTCCCAAGCGACTCTGCGGCGCGCCCGATGAGCGCGTAGATGCCCGCGCCGAGCATCGAGCCGAGTCCGTAAAAGGCGATTTGCCAGAAACCGAGAGTCTGTTTAAGTGCGGGCTGTTGGTCGTTTGCCATGCCTGCGGCTATACTGGCAGAGGCGCACTCGCAATGGCGCAATTACTAGTAGCCTCCGTTGTCGCGTTCGTTCTCGTTCTTGGAGGACGAGTAGGAAAGGCGGTCAATAGCGTCAAATAGTGCGATGCTATTTACACTGTGCTCCGCCCCCCGTGTTTCTGCAAAAACTCGCATGCGGCTCCACCTGAGTACAGCCCACAATCCAATGGGGTTCGCCCGCTCTCATCCAACTCATTCGGATCGAGTCCCTGCTCCACGAGGTATTTAACAATCTCAGCGCGCCCTACAAAAATCGCGCCGTGCAAAAGATCCCGGTTTTTGAGCTGAGCGCCTCGCTTCACGCACTCTCTGATGAAGTCAAGTTGTTCGCCATATTACTGCGGCATTTACCAAAGTGCTTCCACTGGGCGAAACATCATCAATGCCATGCCCTTGCTTCAAATATCCCTCTAAAAGGTCGATGTCTCCCCCAACGCCCCAAGTTCGCACCTTCGTCATCGGGCGTCACAAAATCCGGCTCATCATCCAGACTGTTCAGCATCTCATCGATATCGTTGAATAAAAAACCTCAATTCTTCGAGTTTCGGCGGCGAACTGTAGTCCACTTGAATTTCTCGGCGGTATATTTTGCCGTCCGATGGCGCGAGGCAAACGTCGGCACTGTCTCCGAAGTATCCAATGCAAATCGTCCCTGTCGTGGCGCGCGCAAAACTAGAAAGCACTGTGCAATCAAAACTAGAAAATTAAGGCTCTCCCGCCTTCACCAAGCTGGGAGAGATTCGGGCTTCTCCCGTTCGGCCCAGCCAGCCATCGCGAGGTCGCGGATGTCGTTACCGGCATCTTCGGAGAGGCTTGGCGGAGCGGGCGCGACGGGCAATGGGAAGAGCGAGAAGGCGATGCACGCTGCGGCGGCGATGGTTGCTGCGCCGAGCCAGTATGAAAGCGTGGGCGTTTCCGTTTTCTGGCGCACGTCCAAGAAGTCGGGCATGGGCGGGATCGCTTCGCGCGGCGGCGATGGGATTTGGGCGCGGAGTGATTCGGGGACTTCGCTGGATGGCAGATCGTCGTGGTTCATTTTACTCTTCGATGGTTTGGCGGATGATTTTTAGGGCGTCTTCGAGGACTTCGCGGATGCGGCGGCGGCGCGTGGATTCCGATGCGGTGGGCGAGACTCCGAGGGCGGTCATGAGCGCGGGGTCGGCGATGAGCTCGGTGTGCGTGGCGGTCTGGTGGATGATGTGCCGGCTGATGATTTCCCACTGCGCGGGACTGATGCTTTTGCCGCAGAGTGCGACGATTTCTTGCAAGTCAATTTCCGGCTGTCGCTCGACGAGGACGAGCGTCGCGGTGTCCACATCGGGGCTGTCGAGCGAGAGTGTGGCGTGGGCGTCGCGGCGGGCGGCGTGTGCGTGGCGGAGGTGATCCACGCAGCGTCGGCGGGCGATGGATGCGATGAGGGCGGGGAGTTGCTCGTCGATATGGAGGCTGTCGATCGGGCGCTTCCCCGCCGCGCCGGGGCGAAGCAGGGAGGCGATTGATTCTGCGGCGATGTCGTCGTTGTCGGCATCGGAAATACCGGTGTCGCGATTTGCTTTTCGCGCGTGGTCGTGGAGTAATGGAAGGGCGTTTTGCCATGCGGCTTCGTCGCCACGCTGGAGGGCTGCGAGGTCCGGGAGTGCCGCGCTGCGTTCGCTCCAACGCAAGGAATCGCCTGCCTCCAGGCGTTCATCGGCGACTCGCTGGAGCGCTCTTTCCCGCGCGTCGCGCTGTGCAAATGCGAGGAGTTGCGCGTGCGAGGCGCTGCGTGTGCGGGCTTCGCGAAGCGTCTCCTGCGCAAGTGCAGCCGCGATTTTCATCGGCACGACTACGCCATGTCGGGGCTGATGAGCCCAGCGCACTGTGGCTTCCCACAGCGCGGGCCAATCCGGTGAATCAATGGGTGCGAGCGATGACACGGGCGAGTGCTGCTTCGATAACTTCATCGCGTCCTTCGGCCAATCCTTTGCGCGTGGGCACTGCAGGGACTGTGGGCAAAATCCCGATGCCGTGATGCGGCGTGCCATCCTGTTTGATCACTTTCATTCCGGTGAAAGTGATCGCGAATCCGCAGGGCAACGGCGCGGTGACGATGTTGCCGTTTGTTCCAATCGTGGGCGAGCCGACGAGGTCGCCAAGCTTGTGGTGCTCTACGATGCTGAGGCAGCTCTCCGCGTAGCTGATGCAGGATGCGTCGATGAGAAATGCGACCGGGCACTTGAGCTGCGGTTCCCTCGGCCGAAGCGTCCAGCCGCCGTTGGTCGGATACTCGATCGACGTGCGATCCGGGAGCGTAATTCGTGGGGTGCAGAACTTTGCGCTGGTGACCGAGTCCGCTGAGAAGTGCCCGAAAAACGACATCGCATTGATGCGGTTCGGATAATTGCGATGTTCAAAAATGATGCCTTTCGCTTTGGCGAGGTCTGTCCACGCTGCTTCGAATTCAGCTCCTGTCCATTGGTCGAGGTCGATGTAGAGGATGCCGGGCGCGAGTTCTTTGCGGCGTTCGCGCTTCGGGGAAAGGTCGCGTTTGCCGTTGAGATTGCGCTGCGCAATCACTTCGCGCGGCGTGTGCGGTGCTGTGTACGGCTCGATCAAAATGCGGACGTTGCTGCCACGCGGACCGTTGAGAACGGAGCGTGCCGCCGTCAACTGCGAGCCGTGCGGAGACGGTGAGGATTTCACGGCGAGCTTCTCTTCCATGACATCGGCGAGCGGCTTTCCGTCGATCTCGAGAATCGCGTCGCCCGGCTCCAGTCCGGGCTGGCGGGACTGTGCGACGCAGAGTTTCCCCTCCGCCCATTCGAGGCGAACGGGAGGCGTATCGAGCCAATGGGCACCGGGTCCGTTCACGTAGCAGTGCCCATCTTTGAGCGCAGCGCCGAGCGTTTGGACGACGCGGTTCAGCGTCTCATCATCCTGCGCGGTGGCTGCGGCCTGAAGGAAATTCGGGAGCTGAGCAAGCCAGCTTTCGTCGATGTAGGGATGAAAATGTTGCATCACATTCCATGCCGCGCTGACCGTCGCGAGTCGGGCCGCGCGATCCCTCGGAGTGTAGGCGACGCGAGTGTTTTCGGCAGGAGGATTCACCGCATCACTGCCGAAATCGGTGAGCGGGACTGCGCACATCACGCCGCCGCCGAGCGAGGCAACCCACGGCTTCTTCGTGACGAGACTGCGAGTGCGCTTGCTTGAATAGACGGAGCGCATCGTGCTAAATCCGAACCCGTTGTGCTCCCACGAGTATGCGGGAATCGAAGGCTGCTCCGGGACCGACGCGAGCTTGTCGCCTGCTTCGATCGCTACCTTCGGAGCGATGCCCGCAAACAGCTTCCCGAGCCCATCCGCGAGCGCCAACGCATCGGCGGCAGACTCGACCTTGCCGATTCCATCGACCAAAAAGTGATTCCAGTCCACGTCCTTCATCGCCGCCGCTTGTGCGCTGGGATGAAAGTAGCGCACGTATCCAGCGAGCCGCACGAACGCGACGACGTTGGCAAGTTCGCGCTCCGTGAGCGCGGCCCCAGCGATAGCCGCGGGAAGCGAAGCGAGGACTTCCAGTCGCACCTCGTCCAGCATTGAGCGGGATCCTTTGCCCAAGCTCATCAGACCGAAAATCACGCCGGTCGCATCATCCGCGATATCGCCGGTGATCTCGACAGTCTGCCATTCATTCCTCGTCACTGGCCGGTCGGCACAATTGTCGAAAAATCCCATTTTTCCGGCGGGCCGATCTACGCGCAACCAAAGCTGGCTGGTCGTTCCTGCCGCTCCGCCGTGCTTCACCTGCGCGGTGAGACGGATGCGTTTCCCGCGCATTCCCTCGACGGGAACGCTCTGGAGGAGATTACCAAAAGCAGTCGGGGCGCCGTCTCCGCTATGCGAAATCATCGCGCTGCGCAGACTCTTGCCCGCACCTTCCTCCGCGATTGTGGCGTTCCATCCATCGTCTGTGGAAGGCTTCGGCGCGAGCCACGGAGCGAGTTGCCCGTTCTCGAAATCGCCATTTTTCAAAAGCTCGTCCGCTCGCGCAGAGGTGGCAAAAAGCAGAGCTCCAATCGCAATGATGGCAGCCGTGATCGCGGGCATTTTCGAAACAGTGTTTGTGAGTGAAGTGTTCATGTTCGGCGATAGTTACTTGGTGAGGTCGAGGTTTTCTGGAAGGCGTGGGCGATTCTGCACAGTCACGGTTTTTGTGACGGGCACGGTCGAGTCCACGATTTCAAACACGAGCCCGTTCATCCACGCCTGCCCAGTGCCGCTCATGAGCATCCCTATATAGATGCTGTCTGCCGATTGCGGCACATCCATGACGATGCTCATCTCCCGCCAATCGCTCGTTCCTTTCAGCGGGCGGTCCATCATGTTGTCGAGAATGAGCGGGCGGTTCGCAGCATCGTCCAAGCGCATCCACAAAGTCGCGGCAGAGAGCACCGCGTCCGACTTCATCCAGCCGCGAAACCGCACACGCTTGCCTTTGAAATCCTCCGCGCTGAACGACTGCAAAAGCGTCCCGAAATTCTGCGGCTCGGTGGCGATGCACTTGATAAATGCGGAAGGCCTCCCCTCGCGCACCGCTGTCGCATCCACACCGCGCTGATATGTCGTGCTCGGCGGAGCGAACCAGCCCTTGGGTGGCGAATCATCCGCAGCGAGCAGCGCGGACGCGGTGAAGATGAGTGCGGTGAGTGAGTGGAGCAGTATTTTCATAGTATGGACGAACTACGCGTTCATTCTCATTGTCGGCATCGGGGAGCACGATTGTCAGAAAATCGTTCCCTGTAGGGAAAAAAACTCGGAATTGCGGTTGTGATGCGTTCTTCAGCCAGCCCGCCATTACTGGCGCTGCCGGGCTGACTTTGTAGAAACGCTGGCCGGCTTGGATTAAAGGATGGTCCGGAAAATGACCCGATTGGCCGAGCGCCAGTTTTTTGTAAGCTAAAAATGTAAAGATCGTGGCAAGACCCCATCCAGCTTCTCTGGGTGGTGAATGAGTCTGACCCTCGCACGCCTAATACTGCTTCACCATCCAGGCAAGATGGATGGGGTCGGATTCCCGCTCCGCTGTCTATTAGCTGTCAAACAGATCCACCATTGGCACAAGGACAATGGGATCTTGCCTTCCTCCTTTCGGACGCTGTTTTCAATCCTCCAAGCGCGGCTCGCAATCCCAGGAGCTTGCTCCTCTCCCACTTGGAAGCTATGGCCCAACTCCGCGTCCTCCGCGCCAATGACCGCTGGGATGAACTCTGGCCTCTCGCCGATTGAATTCTTTTGGACCATCTTCCAATCACGCCCCCCATCCCTCCCCTAATCTTTTCGCTTTCGGTGCTACACTCCGTAAAACTTCAAAATCGACGCAAGCAGTCCCGTGATGTCGAATACTTTTGCTTCGGCGTCGATGGTCAGACCGAGGTCTTTGGCCGTTTTAGCAACTTTGAGTCTGTCAAATTGTGCGGTCGTCAAATTGTGCGGTCTGCGGTTGCCGCGATAGATGCGTAGCTGAGCCCTGTCAAAAGCGCCGCCACCATCGCGGCGATAAAGGCCAGCCACACAGCATTTCCGAGCGACTCTGCGGCGCGCCCGATGAGCGCGTAAATGCCCGCACCGAGCATCGAGCCGAGGCCGTAAAATGCGATTTGCCAGAAGCCGAGAGTCTGTTTGAGCGCGGGCTGTTGGTCGTTTGCCATGCCTGCGGCCACACGGCGCGAGCAGGGCGCGCAATGGTGCAAATCGGACCGACTGCGCCCGCTGGTGCTGTGCGCGCCTTTTCTTTTCGCGACCTTCGGCTGTCCTTTTATCCGTGGCGGCCTATGTAAGCGGCGAAACACATGCCTTTGCCATCCATCACGCCGCTTTCCCTGCCCGACCTCTCTGCCGATGATCTGGCCCGGTGGATGGTGGAGCGTGGATACAAAGGGACGCATGCTCCGCGGGTGTTGCGGGATTTTTATGCGGTAAACGGCGGACCGGAGCGAGATAGTGCGCGAATGCCGGCGGGGATGATGGCGTTGCTCGCGGGAGATTTCCCATCGGAAGCGGCAACTCTGGCGATGCGGCAGGTGGCGGCGGATGGGACGTGCAAGCTGCTCCTGCGCCTCGGTGACGGTCGCACGGTGGAGTCGGTGCTGATGCCGGACTTTCATCCACAGCGTGCTGCGGGGTGTATTTCGAGTCAGGTGGGCTGCGCGATGGGATGCGATTTTTGCGCGACGACGCAGACGGGGTTTGAGCGGAACCTCACATCCGGCGAAATCGTGGAGCAGTTCATCCGGCTGCGAAAGGAAGCGCAGGCTGCGGGGCGCACATTGCGGACGGTGGTATTTATGGGAATGGGCGAGCCGATGCTGAATCTGCGCAACGTGCTCGCTGCCATTCGGCGCATGGCGGACCCGGTGCTCGGCGCGCTCGGTTGGCGGCAGGTCACCATTTCCACAGTGGGCATCGTGCCGGGTATCGATGAACTCCGGGAGGCGGACCTCGGCGTGAGTCTCGCGATTTCCCTACACGCGCCGGACGATGCGACTCGCGCTGATTTGCTGCCGATGGGACGGAGGTTCGACGTGCGCGATGTGCTCGCCGCCGCGGATCGGTACCAGGCGAGCAGCGGAAGGATCACGACGATCCAATACTGCCTGCTCGCAGGAGTGAACGACTCGCCCGCACAAGCCCGCGACCTCGCGCGCCTGCTGAGTGGACGCGGGATGCACGTGAATCTCCTGCGCTACAACCCGACCGGCCTGAGCCTGCGAGGCCGCGCTTACGAGCCGAGCAGTATGGAGCAAACGGAGGCGTTTCTGGCGGAGTTGCGCGCGCACGGGGCGGTAGCTCATTTACGCCGGGCACGCGGGCCGGATATCGATGCGGCGTGCGGGCAACTCCGGAAGCGCGAGCGCGAGGCTCCTTAGTCAGCAAAAGACCGGCGCGGAAAGAGCAGGAAATAACACGAAGACGTTGGCTGAGGGAACAATGTGCGCGGGGTAAGACGGGCGTTCTTCTCGCGAAAGACCCGTGTTCTACTCCGGGCGTGCCGCGGAGAATACGCGGCACGGCGGGTAAAATACCCACCCTACCCCGCACACAATTTTTACTCAGGAGTAGTCAGACCACCGACTACCACGCACCCGGTCCGTGCAACCCTCACTCCAGCCCCCGCGCTGAAAATCCACCCGTTTTAGCCTTGCCCAAGGAATCGCACATCGGCACTTTCCCGCCCCAATTCAAATACCACCATGAGCAATACGAATCTTAAACTTCACAACGCAATGTGGCCCGGTCTTGTCGGTAAAGGAACCGACGCGGGTCAGGAACCACCCATCAGCCTCGAGCGGATGCTCGACCTCACCGCCGCCGCCGATGTAGGCGGGCAAAAGTTCGACGGTATCGATTACTTTCTCTTTCTCCCGCACACGAATCCGGAGGCCAGCGATGACGAGATCAAAGGCATCGCCGACCTCATCGCCGGCAAAGGCTTCAACGTCGGCTCGCTCGTCGCGCCCGTGTGGCCCGGCACCATTGGCGACTCCGCAATGGGCGACGCAGCCCAGCGCGAGAAATTCCTCAGCGCGGTGAAAATGGCCTGCCGTATCGCGGGCATTTTCAATAAACACGGCGTCCGCAAATATGGCGTCATCCGCATCGATTCCGCGGAATTCGGCGTCAACAAATGGCGTGAAAATCCAACCGCCAACACCGCGAAAATCGCCGAGACATTCCGCGAAGCCGGCAAAATCGCGGAAGCCCACGGTGAGCGCCTCGCTGCGGAAGGCGAGATTTGCTGGGCTGGAATGCACTCGTGGAAGGACATGCTCGACTTGCTCGAAACCGTCGGGATGCCGAAGACCGTTGGTTTTCAGGCCGACCTCGCCCACACGTATCTCTACCTTCTCGGATACAATGCCCCCGAGCACGCGCTCATCAAAGACGGCGCGACCGAGGCGGAATTCTTCGCAGCTTATGCGCAGATGACCGACAAGCTCCGCCCGTGGACGATGGATTTCCACGTCGCGCAAAACGACGGTCACGTCCACGGCGCTGGCTCGCACGACAAAACCGGCAAACATTGCCCGTCCGATGATCCAAACGGAAAACTCGATATCGTGAAGTGCTCCCAATACTGGCTCAAAGACGCCGAGGCCCGCGGAATGAAGCACATCTGCTGGGACGGCTGCATGTTCCCAAATGCCAAGCTCGAACAGCCGCAGACATGGAACGCCATTCTCGACGTGATGATCAAAGTCCGCGACGCACACAGCGCGTAGGCTTCGTCCGACTTTACAAAAGACGCCCGCTGGGAAACCAGCGGGCGTTTTTTTTTGTTCAAAGCACGAAAGCGCGGTAAAAAACAACATTACTGAACTCGCGAGCGTCAAAGAGCTTGAGTTTTCCGCAGTCCCCGCGATTTTCGGCCCTCAATTTCCATGGCAAAACAATCTATCCGCGACATCAATCTCACTGGCAAACGCTGCTTCATCCGTGTGGACTTCAATGT
>JAYTMG010000225.1:0-4455 GCA_043728745.1 Verrucomicrobiaceae bacterium | reverse complement strand
CAAGCAGAGTCAGAGATGTCCAGAGCTTCGGAAGAGACGGACATCAAAGACGAGCAAGCGCGTGGTGAATTCTGTGGAATTCTCTGGCCGGGCCACGCGTGCAACCCCTGTATCGAAAAATAATTCTGCGGGCGAAGACCGCGAGTAAACCGATCCGAGCGATTCAACTCCGAAGGAACGTGCAAAGCATAGAACTGAAACGTACTCGGAAGAGCGCGGTAAAACCTCGCGATCCAAGCATCAGCGATGCCATTCCCCGAATGTCCCGAGCGCAAAGCGAACAACGCGGCGGAGTTGTCAATTCCAATATTTACCCGCTGAGCGGGATTTTCAAAAGCCGCGTGCAATAAAGCGTGCATCGCGGATCGCAACTCCATGAAAAAGATGTGCTCCTCGCTAAATGGAATCGGCCCAGCGAATGAACAAGACTCTCCGGAATGTTCATCTTCCGAAATGAATGCCCAAAATGCCTCATCCAAGCCATCACCTGTAGCAGCGTCAGACATCAAAGTCAACTCAAGCGGTAACGGTGAAGGATAAGTGAATGCATTGGGGATCGCGTCCACCAACGCCGCAAGTTCCAGCATGAGATCTGCTGATTTCAAGTGATTCGCGTTCGACTCCCAATGACCAGGTCCTTCAACGGCGAGACTGCGAGCCAAGGTGAGCGTTTGTGGGATGAAACACAGAGGTAACCGGCGAGCGTACGCCATCCACACAAGATTCCCCACCATCTTAGCCCAATCGCGAAACGACCAAACAGCGTCAATGTGAGAGTGAGATGTCCAAAATTCGGTAACCTTAGAAACCCACTTTGATGAGTGACGAATAACTTTTGACGCAAGGTCGACTGAAAACCCCAGAACGTCAACAACACTACTTTGAGGTGACGGAGGGTGAAGTTTCAAATTCAAATCGAGTGCGACGGCTTCAAATGTTGTCAAGACAAAATTCAAAACGTCCAATGTGTGAGCTGCAAAAATGAAATTGTCAATCCACACGTCGGCGTAGAAATCATCAAGTTGAAGACCCTTGCTCAGCAAACGCCTTCGCAACTCGAGAAGGATTGTGCGAGACGAACGTTGGGCGATGCATGGAGCGTGGCGCCATCCCATGCACATTCGCGTTAGAGCCCTGCAAAGAGCACGACCCCGACGCTTCGAGATGAGCACAGCAAAATAAGCAGCGACCGAATCTGCAATTTTGAATTGGTAGAAGTAGCTCTTCGCATCGATCGTCACCGAAAAATTGAACTTCAACAGTTCAAAGAGAATATGGTGAATTGAATTCAAGTGTACTTTGTGCCCGGGAACGCTCGCGGCGTTTAGCGGAGTGCCGTCGAGCACCAACCGGTCCGTCCCCCCCTTCTTTTGCACTTGAAACGCTTTTAAAATCACCTTCGCCTCCGCGAAAGTGAGATTGGCGATGGTGCCCCACGCTTCTAAACACGCACGGTTGTCGATCGTGATGTTTGAACGTCTGATTGCCTTGTCCGAAAAGTTTTCGTCGATCAACGAACGGCGGAAGCCAGAGAGAGACATGATGTAGCACAAAACTTCCCCAGCGTCACCGCCAAGATCGGCATCCCACCGCGTGAGCAGATCGAGGTCCAAAAATGTAGGACAAATTTCGTCCAACGGTCGAAAACTTCTTTGCGCAGGTATCTTTGTCGTATGTCGTTTTCCATTTGCCACACTCGGGGAACGCAGCTCGAAAACCAGCGATTTTTCGTCAGCACACGACTGTAGGAACGAAAAAATTCGAGTACGTTCGATCGCAGCCGGCCAGCGGGGAGCCGAAAGCCACGACGAAGCGACGCCAAGACGAGGCCACAGCAGAGGAGACGCAATTTCATCGAACGAAAGCGCTTCCAAACCACCAACCCCGAAGCCGACACACAAAGGACCCCACCCGAAAGCAGAAGAGGCCCAAAGAGGCAAAGTTACAAAAGCATGGTCGCCACGGCTCGCCTCCGAAGGGCGTCCCGTTGACCCACCGCCGGCGCCACGTACAGCCGAGTGCTGCTGAGACGTTGGTGGCCAAGATGGTCCCGAATTTGACGCATCGAGGCCCCGGCGTTCGCGAGGTGAGTCGCCGAGCCTCGCCGCGGAGAGTGTCCCGACAATTTTGGGTTCACCAAACGTAGGGCCCTCACGATTTCCACCGTCGATGCTGTGAAAACCGGTTGTTCCGGACGAGTCTCCGCGAGAAGCCGCGCGAGCGGAGCGGCCAAACCGGTCAACGGGAGAAATCGGTGGTAGCCGCGGCTCCCCGGCCCTACCCCCTTGACCCCGCGCATCCGTACCACGGCGGCCCCTTGCAAACGAAGCCGCGCTTGATTGAGCACGTCCTTGCCCCGAATGTGTCCGAGGTCGCCCGCGCGAAGGCCCAGGCACCACATCATCCGAACCGCGTGGCGGATGCGAAGCGGCACGGCCGTGTCCGAGAGGAGTCGCTCCACTTCCCGTTTGGTGGCTGGGACGGCCTGCTTGCGAATATGTGTGGCCAAATTCTTCTTGATGATGCGGCGTTCGGCTCGCACGGTTGCTGTCTCCAGCGCCCGGCCCGTGATCGCACGGAAACCCGCGCACAGCGCTGAGAGCATGTTCTCGCGCGTTGTTGGTTTCAGGGGTTTCCCCGCCCTTGTTCGCCAAGAACGGGTTTGGACTATCAGCGTGTCCGCCGCCTGCCGCGTTGGACGCCGGAGGTGCGCCATCATCCGTTGGATGGCTTGCGCGCGCCCCGGGGTGACTCCCAACGCCTTGGCCGACAACTGGCGGGACCAGCTGGCGGGAAGGAACTTGTATAGCGCCCCTGTTCTCGGCGCTGGCTCGGTCGAAATCCGCCGCCGGGTGATTTTTAACGCGCCCCCCGGCGCCATTCAGTTTCCCGAGTCCTTTGTCGCGGCTCGGGGGCGCTTTCCGTCGCCACGGCCTCCGCCTCGGCCTTGGCCTTGGCCGTCGCTGCCGCGGTCGCGGTCGCGATTTCCTCCGCGGTTGCGGTTTCCACCGCCTCGTCCGCCTGCCTTGGTTGGCGTTCGTGCCGCCTTGTCCTTGTCGGCGTCCCGCTGCGCCTCGCGTGCCTTGCGCCGTGCTTTGCGGAGCTCCGGGGGCAGGTTCTCGTCCAGCAACGTCGTTTCGACGGCGGCGGCCCCGGCCGGCATCGACAACCGAGCGTTGAGGAACTCGAGCCGCCCAATCGCGCGCCGCACCGTCGCAAGGATAGCGCGGCGCACTTCGCCGGGCGGATCCGCTCGCAGAGCCGCGGCCTGGGACAACAGAATGTCCCACACGAACTTGGCCTCAAAAGCGCCGCCGCCGGAGGAGAGGCCGACGTAGTAGATGCGAAGTGCGTTCTGCAGCTCGGTGCCCGTGTTCTCTCGCGAAAGTTCGGGCCACTTTTTGTAGTCGAGCAGGTCGCGGGGGTTGCGTGGGTCAACCTCCTCTTCGCTCTCCTCGTCCTCTTCGTCGGCTTCGTCGGCCGCGTCGTCGGCGTCGTCGTCGGCGTCGTCGTCTTCTTCGTCTTCGTCGTCGTCGTCGTCGTCGTCTTCGTCGCTTTCGTCGTCCTCGTCCTTGTCGCGGGCTTTCTTCTTCTTGGTCTTCCTGGTGGCGGCCCTCGTGGTTGAGACCTTCTTGCCGGCGATCTTCTTGGGAGACTTCTTGTTTTTGGCTGCCGCCTCGCGGGCTGCGTCTGCCAAGGCTTGTTCGCGATCGGCCTGTTCGCGTTCTGCCTCGGCGGCTTCCTCGGCGAGACGCGCGCGTCGAGCGATGGCGGCGCGATGGGCGGCTTCCGCCGCGAGCGCCTCGCATTCACATCCGTCCGCGGCCGTGCGGCCGCAGATGTTGCACTTGAGCCTGGTTCGCCGCTTGTCCGCGGGAGGCTCCCGGGGGAGAGCCGCAAACGACACACCAGCAGAGAGACCGAGACGAGCGAGGGAAGCACGGACCGCGTCGTCGACGACGGTTGCGGTTGCCGACGCCGCTGTGGGGTCGGGGCTGCGGCTTTCACGCCGCGTCGCCGGCAGCGCCTCGGAAATCGACCTGCGGGCGTCGAACGCCGCGGCCGCATCGAGGAGAAACTGCTGTGCTTCTTGTGGGGCGGTTTTTGGCGTGAACAAATTCGCCGCCACGAAACCCAGGAGGGTTACCGCCTCGTCAACCGACGTTGTGTTGATTGACCCGCTGTCTTCGCCAAACGCGCTCTCGAGCGCAGCTTGGGCCGCATCAGTTGTGATGCGTTGGCGCGCCGCGGGAGCCAGCGAGGCCACCGTCACGGCAATCAGGTCGGAAAGCCTCTTCGACGGCTTCTTGTCCCAACCGTGCTGCTCCGCAAGGCGGTTCGCAGCAGAGGCGCTCATCTCAAAGGGGGCGGCTTGTACAAAACTTTTGCGGCTGAACGACCGGCAAAAGCAACACATGTAGAAACACAAAGCCGCTCACCAGAAACAAAGCTTGA
>JAYTMG010000224.1:0-14350 GCA_043728745.1 Verrucomicrobiaceae bacterium | reverse complement strand
GCGCGCGACGATTTTTTCGCGATTTGCAAACGCGCGCTGGACCACGATCAGCCGATGCCGCTGGAGCCGCTCGGCCCTGCAAACTCCAGCGAAGAAGAGCGGCATCAATAATCGTCGTCGCGCGCCCGCCATAAAGCGAGCGAAAGCGGTGATCGAATGACACCAAGAATATCTGGCTTTAGGAATCGCTCGTTTTCGGTAACCGCGCCCAAACACAGTCGCCTTAGTAGGCTATCGATGAACTCCTGCCCTTGCAGGTGGAAAATCGCAGGCGATTTCAATTTTCAGTCCCGGTGAGCTTTCTCGATAAAGTCCTTGCAGCCTGCGATGGTTTTGACCGCGAAATATTTCGGGAAAGTGCCTTGGGGCCAGAATGCAAGTTGCCCGAGTGTCAGGGTAATTTCGTTTGTCTGTGGATCGACCGCCCCAACGATGATTGTCTGGTTGATCCCAACCGATTGCTGGAGCCAAGCTGCAAAGCCTCCTGTAGCGGGTAAACTTACATTGATAGGAACACCGACGGTATCCGTACCTTTTAAGCACTCGGTTGCCGTAAAAACGCAGTGGTCACCAGAAAACTGAATTGTCCCGAGCGCAATGAATGGCGCTTGCTGAACAGCAATGTTTGGCGCAGGCGGCTCGGCTTCCTGTGTAAGTAAGCGTAGTGGCAAAAAGACCACAGACACGATCCATGCAAGCGACCTAAGGCGATTGGTATTTGATTTTATCGACCGTGTTTTCATTTGATGATTTCTAGGTGGTTCACGTTTCCGACCTTCCCTTTGATTTCGTTTTCGGTGATTGCGGGGTTTTCAATAAAGACCTTTACCCGGTCACCGACCTTTATCACCGGAATTTGATCTCCCATGTAAAGACGGTTGTCCACTCGAACGAACTCGATTACTAACACCTTCCCATCCAATTGCTGATCTGAGGAGTCATTCTTCAAGAATTGAACAACCTTGAGTCGAGCTCGACACCGAAATTCCTGAATGGAATTCCCGGTGGCGGTAATTACTTTTTCCTCAATTAGCTCAATAGCGACAACGGTCGCGGTTACCGCAATTTTTGAAATGGCGAGCTTTCCTTCGTAGGAGATGGGAATAGCCTTATTTGCGGAACAAACGCTAATCAGGGAGGTCAAAAGGAGGTATCGCAAGAGATTTCTGAACAGAAACATAAGTTAATGAGTTTTGTTGTTCGTACCTGGTGAAGCCCAGTCCTTCGTGGTATCCGCTCCCGCTATACCCGCAGCCTCAATTGGACCGCCAGCATAGATTTCATGGTCCACAACACCCTGAAACAGGCCGGTCCCTCTCGTGGCGCTTTCGTCGTCATTCGGATCTGTCATACTAGTGCCTGTCTCGAAAGCATCAGAGAGATTATCTCGGTCAGCGTCGATCGCGGGATCGTTTGTTTGTTGGTTCGCGTGAAACCTTTCGTGAGCTAAAATACCGATGAAATTTGCATACCACCGATTTTCGCCGGACGCTCCGGAAACTTTCAGTCGGCCCGCGACTGTTGCGGTCAAATAATACGCATCTCCAGTGTAGGCTTCACGAGCAATCGCAATTGAGACGTCCCCTCCAGCAGAAATTGAATTTGATCTTCGTGCAGCATCGGGTTCGTATCCGTAAGCACCTCCTCCAGCGTTTTGCTTGTAGTAAAAGAACCAGTTTGGCTGAGTAGGATCGCCTCCCGGGTGGTTAAATTCGATTCCCGTGTAAAAAACTTCGAAATTCGTATCAGGAATGTTTACTCCCGAGCAGGCAAAGTGGGCCGTCTTCAACCCAAACTGTGCATTATCCGCCGGAAGGGTGGTGTAAGTCGCATTCGCCCGCAAATTGTCACCATTTGCAACGGGTTTCCCGTTCGGGTTGCTCAAACTCCAATCAAATGTGGAACCGCCAATACCCGGAGTCGGCTGCAAAAAAGCGACCATGTTTTTATCGATTAGTCCTTCGGATATACCTGGGGGTTTAACAACAATGTCGAACGTTAAAGTCACAACCCCTGGCATCAGGCTGTTGTATGTAAATTCGTTTTGACCAGGGAGACTGTCGTCTGGAGCCGTGACCGGAGATCCTTTGGGAGTTGCCCACTCGAACGTTGGATATGCGAGCGTGACTTCTTTACCGCCGGCCCAAAATGATCCATCCGCGTGCGGTGCTTCGTCATTCGCATGACTTCCGAGCATTCCATGGCTCGCCGGAGCCCGCGCAGAGGGATCGTCAATATAAAGACACGGGGCCTCTCCTACATTCAACGTGTAGTCGAAGTCTGGGCTCGGCTTACCGCGGTAGTCCGGATTAGTTCCCTGATGGGTCATCGTGAGAATGTATTTCTTCCCTTTTTTGACTTTGGCGAACGAGTAGGTGGAAACCTCACCGTAGTTTTTGTTCGTTTGATAATAAGGTGCTTCGGGATCCTCGTCGCAAGTGAGCGAGACACGGTACTTTTCACTACGGCTTGTACTTGGATCACCCCACGTGACTGTAAATTCCCCCGGAGGTACATCTGGAGGCTGTCCCCCATCCGACGCGTCGTTTGGGTTGGAACCATGTGTGACCTCGACTTTATCGCTTGCGCCATCATCATCCGAGTCGCCGTCGTTTGGGTCTGTATCATAAACCTGCTCGTTTGAATTATTGAGCGTATCACCATCCGGATCACCCGTAGCGCCGTTGCCACCCGTGGAATCTGTAGGATTGAGGTTATTTGCGACTTCCCATCCATCAGCAAGCCCGTCCGCATCGGTGTCGTCTTTGTCAGCCCGGGTATGGTGGATCAGGATTTCCTGTTGATTGGTGAGCCCATCACTGTCGAGATCGGCACTCCAAGGAAACTCTACTTGGTCTGAAAGGCCATCGTCGTCTGAGTCGGTGTCTTGCGGATTGGATTTATAATACCACTCTGCGATATTCGGCACACCGTCGGCATCGGCATCAGCGTAAGCGTCATCAATGAGCGGACTGAGGTGGTGAATAAACTCCCAATCATCGTGCATACCGTCTCCGTCGCTGTCTGTAAGACCCTTGCTCGTGCCGAGAAGGTTTTCCTCCCAATTTGTCAGTGTGTCACTGTCCGTATCGTCCTCAGTTTGCCGAGCACGGATGCGATAAAACTTCCTTGCTGCTGCTGCGAGCGTGATCGTCGCCGTTTTGTTTGCGCCGTTGCCGGTGACAAACGACGAATGCGTCCACATCGCGAGGTCCGCAGAACACTCGATATCGTAGTTTTTCCCGTTCTCGCTTTTCCAAGTGAGCGTCGCTGTAGTAGCTGTCGTGTTCAAGGTGAAAGCAATCGTTTTCAGCCGACTATTGAAATCGTGAGGATTAGTCCCAGCGCGGGCTTCTTGCGCGTTGTTTTGACCGTCAGCGTCAGGATCACTCGCGGTGTCGCCGGTCGCGATATTGTAAACGCGTTGCCAAACGTCGCTCATCCCGTCGCCGTCACGATCGAGCACATCTGCTGCGAAAACAGACGCCGCAAAAAATGTGATGATCGCAACTACACTAGAAAAGTCTTTGGTTCTGCGCGGCGAGATTATGAGGAAACGTGAATTCATAGTTAAACGATGAGGATGGCAGGGTATTGAGAAATTGAGCGCTGACAAGAACAAATTACGAAAGTGGCTTTCGTGTCTTTCATGGGCCAACAAAGTGAGCATCGCCGGGAATCCAACGTGCAAAAAGTCCCGCAAACGCAACTCAATCAATTTTGCGCCAATCTGAAAAGATTGCGGGCCAATGCTGGGCTGTCGCAAGAGACGTTGGCAGAGCGTGCGGACATCAGTTCTCGCTATCTCCAATTCATCGAAGCTGGAAAATTCGGAGCTTCTTTTGCAGTTTTGCTGCGGCTACGTCGAGCACTCGACTGTGGTTGGGACGAAATTCTTGCAGGATTGGAATAGGGCGAATTCGCGCCTCTCACACCGGCTCGTTCGTCCATTTCCCGAAGGGCAAGGCGAAGCCTCTGAAGTTCGCCGGAGCGGTCCTCCAATCACAGAGCCGGGCCAGCGGGCACTTCGTCGGCGTGGGCCAAACGGGATTCTGTTTCTTCGATCCATACGATGATACCGATGTGCGAATCAGCAGCCCGATTGCAGCGACCGCGACTGTGGGCTCGCTATTCACCTACCAGATCCTGACGGTCAACGAGCCCTTCCTCTACGGGGCATCGGGCTTGCCCGAGGGCTTTATTTTGGAAGAAGGAACGGGGGCCATTTCGGGAACGCCGCAAGCGGCTGGGACGGTTCATGCCACGGTGTTTGTGATCGACATCACCGGACGGAAAGCATCGCAAGAAATCACCATCACCATCAGCGCGCCGTAATGCGCAGCCCCTCCAATTGCTGACCGCAATGGCGAGAAATCCGATACGAAACGAGGCACGTTTTTGCGGGCGTGTTCCGGGCAAAAAAGTTGAATCATCGCATTGCCCTACGCCGGATTTTTTGTATCGTCCGGCTGCCGCAAAACTTCATTTGAAACAACCATGAACAATCGAAGCATCCTCACCGCCAGCATCACTGCATTTCTCGCGCTCCCATCGGTTACAAAGGCCGTGGATTACATCTGGACCGCAAATCCCGGAACCACCAACTGGAGCGACGTTGGGAACTGGGACGCAAACGGAGTTCCAATGAATGGCGCAAACCGTGTTTTTGTCCACACGCCGGGGAGCGTCACCGGAGTCGCTTTCGATGCGGACTTGCTCATGATGGCCGTCGGCACTTCCGGCAATGCGACGAGCGGATACACGTTTGGACTTGGCACGTATAATATCGGCACGATTTTCGTGGGCGAAGGACATGTCGGAAACGGTCATCAGCCCGTCGGGCCGATCAACAACAACTTTGGCCGCGCATTTATCAATGCGGGAACCGTGGTGAATACGAGCAGCTTTCACCTCGGCGAATGGGACGGCGCATCCGGGCATGTCGTGCAGAACGGCGGCGACGTGAATATCGCGCATCAATTCCGCCTTGGCCATTGGCCCCAAGCGGGCGGAGCGCAAAATAGCTACACGATGAACGGCGGGACGATCACGATGACTGGCGCGGCGGGCGACGGCAGTGAGGGCTCGGTCGGCAGCGTGATTCTCAGCGTGGATAGCTCCGGCACGTTTGCGATGAATGGCGGGACGTTTAATGCGCACGGCATCACGATGCAGACGCGTGGCGGGGCCGGCGGGGAGAGCAAGTTCAACATGGCGGGTGGTGTGTTGAATCTCGGCGTGAATGGCTTCAAGACTAGCGATCCCGGCAACCTCGCAGCCTACGACATCAATCTCGGTGGCGGCACGATTCGCTCGATGGCTGCGTGGAGCTCGAATCTCGAAATGCACATGGTCGCGGGAACCGGCGCGATTTTCGACAGCAATAGTTTTTCGACCACGCTCAGCGGCGCGATGAATGGTGCCGGCAGCCTCACAAAAACAGGCAACGGCACGCTCACGCTCTCCGGACTCCCGACTTACAGCGGCGGCACCACAGTGAATGGCGGCACGCTCGCAGTGACCGGACAAACAGGCGGCGGAGACGGCAATCTGCGCGGGACCGTGACGGTGAATTCCGGCGCGCAACTTCTCGCAACAAACAACGGCGGGACCGCTTCTTTCGGCTATAATAACGGCGCGAAAGTGGACGTGCTCAACATCAACGGCGGCTACGTGGAGAGCCTCGGCGGCGACAACCACATTTGGAACTCCGCCGTGAATATGACCGGCGGCGAATTGCGCATCAACGGCGGCGTCAGCGACGCTGCGGGCGCTGCATACCAATGGACAAATACGCCGCTGAATACGTTCGCCAGCGCGAACACGGCGGTCATTTCGGGGCGCATCAACATTCGTAGCGATAGCAGCGATAAGTTCATCGCGACGGTCGCGGACGGCGGGGCATCGACAGACCTGCGCATCTCGGCGGCGATGACGAATACCGGAGTGAGTATCTACAAACTCGGCGCGGGCCACATGGAGCTTACGGGCAGCACGAATTCCAATTCCATCCGGGCCGGCGGCGGAACGCTCACGCTCTCGGGCTCGGGCACGCACAATACAGGCTACATTGCAGTCGGAGAAACAGAGAATCTCGGCGGCGTCCCGAACTCGGGCGCTGGACGATTGGACATCACCGGCGCGGTGAATCTCACGACTGGCGGACTTCACCTCGGCGAAAACTGGGGCGGTGTTTACCAAAACAATGTCGTCAATCAAAGCAGCGGAAACGTGCTTGTGAACGGCACTGGCGGTGAAGGCGTGAACATGCGCATCGGCCACTGGCCCGATAATACAAGCACTTACAATCTCAGCGGCGGAACGCTGTCGCTCGTCAATGCAGGCATGGGAATCGCGACAGATGGAACCGGTATTTTCAACCAAACCGGCGGGATTCTCAACGCGCCGCAGATCGTCGTGAACCATCGTAATGGCGGCGGCGATGCCACATTCACCGTGCAAGGCGGAACGGCAAACATCGGCAGCGGCGGTGTCGTCACTGCGGGCGGTCCGGCGGCGTTTAATCTCGGCGGTCTCGGCGGAACACTCGCCGCAAGCACGAACTGGTCGTCTTCGCTGAATGCGACGCTCACCGGCAATGGTGCGAACGCCATCAAGTTCGATGGAACCGGAAATACAATCACGATGAGCGGCGTGCTCTCCGGCGCTGGCGGGCTCAACAAAACAGGCAACGGAACGCTCGTCCTCTCCGGCGTGAATGCATACACGGGCGATACGGGAGTGAGCGGAGGAACGCTGCGACTCGCGAATGCTTCGGCTCTCGGAACCGGCGCGCTGAGCGTCTCCGGCGGATTGCTGGATTTGACCGGCAAGGGCATCGCAACCGCAGTGCACAATGTTTCCAGCATCTCGCTCTCGGGCGGCGCAATCACGATCGGCATCAATGGAGCCGCATCGGATTCCATCGTGAGCGTCGGCGGAATCAGCCTTTCCGGAAGCACGTCCATCAATCTCGCAAACCTCGGCGGAGTAGTCCCCGGCACCTACACGCTGCTCACGGGCACTGGATTCTCCGGCGCTGGAAGTATCGCGCTCGGCACCACGCCAGCGGGATTTTACACATGGACGCCAAACCAGACCGCCACGGCATATCAAGTTTCCGTGGCTGGCGCGCCGACTCCGGCAGCGGCGTATTGGGCTGGTAGCGTGAGTTCTGTGTGGGCGGATTCCTCGGTCGCACCGGTCAGCAACTGGCGCACCGATGCAGGCGGCGCAACGGATACGAATCAGCTCCCAGGCTCTACGACCGATGTTTTCTTTGCCACAAACAGCGCAGCTAATTTGACGAATACGATTGGCGGAAATTTCGCAATCAAGAGCCTCACCATCACAAGTGCCACCGTCGGCGCAGTCACGATTAACGGCGCAGAGACTCTGAGCATCGGAGCGGGCGGAATCACCAAAGAAGCAGGCTCCGGCCCGCTCACTATCGGCGCGGCGACATTTAATACGCTCGCCGGGCAGACCTGGACGAACAACGCGAGCAACGACCTCACGGTGAACTCGGCGATTGTCGGAACAGACGCAATCACAACTGCCGGGAATGGAACCATCGTCCTCGGCGGAAATAACTCCGCATACACCGGCACACTCACCGTCGGTTCCGGCACTACGAAACTCGGGGGTGTAAATGCCGCAGGTTCAGTCAACGGCAATATTGTCGTCAACGGCTCGCTCAACCTCAACGGAAACAGCGTCACGAAAAACGACCTCTCCGGCGCGGCGACGGGCGTTATCACAACCGCGGTTGCCGGCGCTGTGTCGGTTAGCGCGAGCTCCGGAAATTTTGCCGGTCTGCTTTCCGATGGCGCGGGCGTCGTATCGCTGAACAAGATCGGCGGCGGCACGCTCATCCTTTCAGGCGCAAACACCCACAGCGGCGGAAACTCGATCACCGGCGGCAATCTCGTCGTCGGCCCCGGCGGCTCGCTCGGCGGCGGACCTACGACGGTCACGACGAACCTCACGCTGGCGAACCCGGCAGGTTTCACTATTTCAAACGACGTCAACGCTGGCGGCCCTGCCGGAACGCTGTTCATCCTCGGCGATGGCGTGGCGACACTTGCTCCCGGCACCGACATCAAAGTCGGCGGAATCCAAGGTGGTGTGAGCGGGCAAAATGACACCCTCGGCGGCACCGTGAACATCGGGCCGGGAACCTCGCTCGTCGCGCAGGGCAATTTCACCCTCGGCAACACGGCTGGCGGCGGCATTGAATCACACTCGATTTTCAACCAAACGGGCGGGCAAGTGGACGTGAACGCGAGCGGCGACGGGCGCAACTTTGTCCTCGGCCACTGGAACCAAGGCCGCGGCACTTACAACCAATCCGGCGGCACGCTCAATTCGCCAGACATTTCGATGGCGATTTCGTGGGACGGAAACGGCACCTACGAACTCAGCGGCGGAACCGCAAACGTGCGCGGACTCCGGTTTGGCCACAATGGCGGACGTGCAGGAATATTCAATCTCACGGGCGGCGAGCTGAACCTCGGCGTCGAGGGCATTTGGGAAGAAAACGCGAACTTCCCGAGCGATATTAACCTCGGCGGCGGCATCCTCCGCGCTGCGGTAAATACGTCGATTACCGTCGCCACGGAGCTTGTGGGCGGGACGATTTTTGATACGAACGGAAACACGCTCACCATCAGCGACAACATCACCGGCAACGGCGGCTTTACCAAGGTCGGCGCGGGCCGTCTCGTACTCGACGGCGCAAACAGCGCGACGGGGATTTTCTCCGTGGACGCCGGAACGCTCGCGCTGACAGGAGCACACGCAGGGAACCGCATTCCGGCCAACGGCCTGGTGGTGATCAACAACAGTGCTACGCTGGAGTTTGCCTCGGTAAATGCAGCGAACTTTTCCGCGAATTACATCATCGGCGCGGGAGGCACGCTCACCAGCGGATCGGGCGTGGACCACACGCACCTCGGCGAAGTTCTGATGAACGGCGGAACGTGGACCACGGAGCCCGGCGCCATCGCTTACAATGGCGAAAATTACTTCCTGCACGGCGGAGTCACGGTGGGCGGTTTTGTGCCCTCCACGATCACCCAGCAAGGCGGCGACAACACAAACCGCGGTCTCGCCTGGCAAGGCAACGCCATCTTCACCGTGAACGACGCAACTGGCGACACTGCGAGCGATTTGAACGTCCACACCGAACTCGAAAACGGCGACAGCGGCAGCGCGGCACTCGTGAAAGAAGGCGACGGCACAATGAGCCTCACCAACGCCAACAGTTACTCCGGCGGAACCGCAGTCAACGCCGGAACCCTGCGCGCGAACAATTCAACAGGCTCCGCGACGGGAACCGGAAACATCAGCGTCGGCCCCGGCGGGACCCTCGCCGGCAGCGGAACATTTGGGCTCGGAGGAAACATCACCGTTTCCCTCGAAGGGCGTCTCTCGCCCGGCAACTCCGCAGGCACGCTCACCTTCAACCTCGGCACAGGCGGCTCGCTCGACATCAGCGCGATCAATCCCGGCAGCATGGACTTCGAACTCGGCACGACGAGCGACATGATCCTGCTCAGCAGCGGCGGGCTCAACATCGGCGCGGGCCTGCTGGAGTTTGACGACTTCATTTTCACCGAGCTCGGCGGTTTCGGAATGGGCGACTACGTCCTCTTCGACACCACCACCGCCATCACCGGCTCCCTCGGCACAAACGTCACCGGCCCCGTCGGCACATTCACCGGCACACTGCAATTCGCGGACGGCACAAACGACATCATCGTCCGAGTAGTCCCGGAGCCCACAAGCGCCGCGCTCATGCTCGGCGGCCTCGCCCTCCTCGCTGGTCGTCGCCGCCGCAAATAGCCCTCGTCTAGCGCAAGTCGTCCGGGGCCGGCGGCAATCCGCCGCGACCAATGAGGAGGAAGCTGCTCAGCTCCGCGCTGAGCCGCATCGGGCAACGATCGGTGAGGCGAATCTCGATGCCGAGCAATCCTCCGGGAAGCGCCGTGAGAGCGTTGGCGAGCTGCGCATCGGGCGATTGAATATCGATGGTGCCTTGCACACTAGCCTCCGACGATGCCGTGACTCCGCTCTCGGAGGAAAGGAAGGTATCGGCAATCAGCGTGATATTTCCCCCAGCACCGAGGATTGCGTTCGCGCTGATGGAGCTGTGGTCGAGGATGACAAACTGCGGATCGATGAATACATCCCCGCCATTGAGCCCCGCCTCCGCGAGGATCGTGGAGTTTTGGAGGGTGATGTAGTCGGGGGCGATGAGGCGGATCGATCCCGCATCGCTGATTGCTGACTTTACCGTGATGCTGCTTCCATTGCGCAGGTCGATGCGAGTGTCGGAGGTTACTGAGACGCTGCCCGCTGCGCCGGTGCCTGTGGCGGAAGCCTCGATTCCTCCCGCCTGCTCAAACACGATGCCGCCTGTTTCGACAGAGACGCTTCCACCGGTGCCGGGGCCGGCGGTAGTCGCGGAGATTCGGCCACCGTGAAGTGCGAAGTCGCCGAATTTTGCCTGCACACTGCCGCCCTTTCCCGCAGCGGTCGTGGAGCGGCTCGCGACAAGAATTCCGGTGAGCAAATCGCTGCCTTCCGAGGAAAAAAACGCGGTGCGTGCGGCGACGGTCACATCACCACCATCGCCGGGCCCAAAGGTGCCAGCGGAGACTCGACCTCCGGAGAGAACGGTGAGGCTGTCTGCGTCGATTCGCACATTCCCGCCAGCGCCAGGAAGGTCTGCGGAGAGGCTTTCGGAAAGGATGCCGGTGCCTTTCGTGCTGGTGCCCTGGCTGATAAACACGCTGCCCGCGCGCACCGTCACATCGCCCGCCGCACCTGCGCCAAAGGTGCTCGCCGAGACGCGTCCGCCGGTGAGGATGGTGAGCTTGCCAGCATCGATCGAGACCTTACCGCCGTCGCCTCCGAATCCAGTGAACTGGCTTTCGGTGCCGATGACTGCGGCAAGCTTGCCGCCGGTGATCGTGAGTTCATCCGCCGTTACCGACACATCACCGCCTTTGCCAACGCCCGCAGTGAACGAGGAAATCTGCCCGCCATCGGCGACGGCAATGCGGTCCGCATGGACCCGCACATTGCCACCGAAACCCGATGTCGAAAGAGCTGTGTCCGCAGCGATGCCCGTGAAAAATTCCGACACTCCGCGCGAGATGAAAACGTCGCGCGCAACCACATCCACATTGCCCGCTCTGCCGGGTCCGGTGAGTCGCGTGGTAATGAGGCTGCCGTCGCGAATGGAAAGCTCGTCCGCCTGCACTGAGATATTACCGCCGACTGTGCGCCGGTCCGTAGAGTCGTTATTTGCGAAAATCCCGGTGCCTCTCGAATCGTTACCGCCATTCAGCGAAAGTGTGTATGCGTTGACGGCGACACTTCCCCCTTGGCCTCTACCGGCGGTGCTGGCTTCGATACGCGATCCGCGCTCTATGCTGATGGTCTTGGCGGAGACCGCGACATCTCCGCCGCGCCCATCGCCCGTGGTGCTAGAGCCGATGCGTGCGCCATTTGTGAGCGCAATTTCGCCCGCGCTGACGCGGACATTGCCCCCGCGCCCGCCTTTGGTGGCGAGGGTGTCGGCGACGATTGTCGAGCCGGTTCCGTTCATGCGGAGCCCGTTCGCGACGGTGACATTCACAGCACCTGCGCTACCGGCACCTTCCGTGGAAGCAGAGATACTGCCACCGCCAACGATGCTAAGTTGCCCAGCGGTGATACGGACGTGGCCGGCGGCAGCGCCTTTCTCCGCTTCGGATGTGGCTCTGCTGCCGAGGAAGCCTTTAGTAATGTGCGCCGAGGTCGCATGCACATTCACCGCTCCTGCCGTGCCTCGCCCTGAGGTGTTTGTGGCGATGCTGCTGTCATCGCTGAGGATGGCGAGCTTTCCCGTGATGTTCAGTTGTAAAATCCCGCCGCTGCCGGCACCGGATGTGGTGGAAGTGATATCCGATTGACTGAGAGTAAGCTTGGGCGCACGGATGGTGATGCCACCACCTTGAGTGCTGCTGGTGTCAAGGGCCGCTTGAGCAAACACGATACCCGCAGCTCCTCGCCGACGCGGACCAGTAGCGGCAAGCCTTCCATTGAGCGCGACATCGCCTTTCGCGGCAACGCTGGTGAGCGTGGCATTCCCGCCGTGCGTTCTAATCGTGGCAGGACCTGGTGTGGAACCTCCATTTTGGGCTGCGGTCCCGATCTTAACGGAAATGTCTCCGCCGATAGCGGTAAAATTGGCACCGTTGTTGACTTCGAAACAGGTGCTGGAAATCTCGATAGACTTCGGCGCATTGCCGAGGAAGCCGAAGCTGCTGAGCGCCTTCGCACTGAGACTGCCTTCAGTGAGCGGCGTTGTTTTAGAAAATGTAATGCCGTCCGAAAAGGTGAGGTAGTCGGCGGTGCTGACGGAAAACGAGCCTTTAAGATCCAATCGGGCACCGGGGCCGAATGTGATGCCATTGGAGTTTAATAGGTAGAGACTGGCCCCGGAGATGGTGGAGCGCAGTGTGCCGTCGATCTGCGAGCGGGTGTTGCCGGTGACGCGGGCGAAGATGGACGAGATGGTGCCGCTCTGTGTTTGGGTGAATGTTGTCCTTCCCCCAGCTCCGATATTGAAGTCTGGAAAGCTGTGGAAAAGATTCCCGCCGCGCCGCACGCCGAGAGTGTCGGGAATGAACACCTCGCCTGCGGCGAAGACCGTCGCAGGTGCAGCGAACACTGCCGCAGGTGCAGCGATGAGAAGCACAAGGCAGCAACAGCGTATCATCCGAGGCTAGAATGTGAAGAATAGGAGATCGCTGGCTTGTGCGCTGCCTACTCGCAGGTCGAATTCGGTGTCTGGATTTGCATTGAGGATCATGGCTGCAATTTTCGAAGTCGCTGAAAGCTGAAAGACCCCATTGATCGATGCGCCGAGTACCGCATTGGTATGCCCTATTGAGTTGTCGGTCCCGATGGTTTTTCCGGTGAACGCGGTGGAGTAAAGCGAGACTTTCCCGATAGCTCCGCCGCCACCGACTGCGGTATCGTCTCCGCCATAAATTGTCGGGTTTCCGAAAACTGAATCGGCTCCGGGATCGATGCTCGCTGCGATGGCCGAGCCGATCATCACGCCGTAAATTGAGACGTTGCCGATAGAGGTGCCGGCGAGCCAGGAAAGGTCGTCCCCGCCGCCAACGAGACCGTCTGCTCCGAGGCGCGCGCCGGAGACAATGATGGATGAGATGAGATCCGCGCCTGGGCCAGAGCTGCCGATTTTAATAGGCCCGGTGATGCTGCCCGCTGCGGAGACGGTGCTATTGATCATTGAGCTCGCTGAGCTAGAGCCCTTCAGCGTGATCGCGCCGATATTACCCGCACTTTGGATGATGGTATTTGTCATTCCGCCGACGGTCGCGACAATAGAGCCGATGCCGCCGACCGTCGTGGTGACGCGCGCTTTTATTGCGTTGGCATCGACAAATCTGAGCGCAGAAACTGTTGACCCAATTCCGTCGGCGATCAGCGTGCCGCTGAAGTTGCCAGTGCATTTAACTTTATTGATGGTCCCTTGTGCATCGATGGTCCCCGTGAACGAGCCAATGCGTATATCAAACAGTGCGGAGGCCGACTCGCTCGTCAGCGTGATCGTACCGCCGAGGGCGATGTTACCAGGCTCGGGCGCGGTGCCAGTGACCTTGATGCGTGTCAGGATGTAGCCAGCCGTGAGCGTCGCCGCATTGGCAAAGCCGCCCACGTCGAATTTCTTAATGTAGCCCTCGACTGCGGTGCCTGCGGAGTTCCACTTTCCTGCGAGGCTGGTGATCGCGTTTACGTTGGCTTGTGTGAGCGTGCCGTTGTGAAATTTGTCCACTTCCAGAACCGCGAAACAGTCGCCGCGCTTGATGGTGAACGTATCGATACTCTGCGTCGTTTTCACGAGCCCTGGGAAGCCCCACGAGCGAACGGTAAATTTGCCCAGTCCGCCGCCGCCGACTCCGCCGGGCGTGCCATCGCCGAGCACATCGATTACGATTCCCTCGCCGAGCAGATCGCGGAGTGTGATGTCCGGATGATTGTTATACGTGTCCGGCGTCGTCGTTTCCTCAGGGACTTCGTACGGCAGACCGGAGCCGAACTTGAAGATCGCGTTGGGATTCACGTCGCCCATCAAAATACGGTTCGCTTTTCCAGCGATGAAAAGATCCGGCGTGCTGTCAGCCACGCCGTCGCCAAATAGGATTTCGTTGGCGAGCTGGATCGTGTCGATGTGATCGTTCGCGTTCGGAATGCTGATGCTGAAAACCTCGGTCGTAGCGGGTCCGGTGATTTTCAAAACACTGGTAAGCGTGGTGCCGGAGAGGAC
>JAYTMG010000223.1:0-1078 GCA_043728745.1 Verrucomicrobiaceae bacterium | reverse complement strand
GCCCAGTGCCATAGAGCAATGGTCGCGTTTCAGTGGCTCTGAGGTATAAATTCCGTAGGGAGTTCGTATATGGAACTTACGAACTTTACGCGGCGCGGCGCGGGGCTTCTTGCGCGCGCCGGGTTTTGGCCCAGGCGGAGGGGGTGATGTTTTTTACTTCGCTGATGTTCATCGACGGTAGCCGCGTGAGCACGTCACTCAGGTAGGCGAGCGGGTCGATGCCCCTACGGCGGCAGCTTTCGACGATGGTGTACAGGATCGCTCCGCGTGGTCCGGCTTCGGCGCTCCCGAAGAACATGAAGTTTTTCTTTCCGATGGCTGTTGGGCGGATGGCGTTTTCAACGAGGTTGTTGTCTATCTCGATCCGTCCATCCATGAGGTATTGCTCCAGCTCGGGACGTTGGTTGATGGCGTACGTCATCGCTTTGCCAAATGCACTTTGTGGAAGATGCTTCGGGCGCATGATGTCGATGGCTTTGTACAGCCGCTCGAATATCGGACAGCTTTGCGTCTCGCGGATGTGTAGCCGGAGTCGTGGTCCGGCTCTCTGGTCGCGCAGTTGTTTTTCGATGCCGTATAGATTTGCGATTTGTCTGAGCAGCCATCCGGCGTGGCGTGGGGCGTTTTCTTTGGCCTCAAAAAATTCGCGTCGGACGTGGGCGAGGCACGCGCCGAGTTTGATGGTTTCTTGCTGCGTGGCTTGGTTGTGTGCGCGTGCGAAGGCGGGGTATGCGCTGTAGCCGTCGCACTGGAGGGTGCCGCTCCAGCCGCTTGGGATAAGGCTTTGCAGGCAGTCGGCGGCGCGGCTGGTGTGCCAGGTGAAGACGGCGTCGCCTCCGGGTTTGGCGCAGACCCAGAGGTAGCCTTGTTTGGTCGCGCCGTGGCCGGGGGCGAGGTATTTCACGCAAGTTTCGTCCACTTGCACGTAGCCGCCTTCGAGCACGTCGGCGTGGATCGCTTTGTAGATGAGCCCGAGCGAGTCGGCGGCGAGCCCCATCCACTGCGCCATCGTTTGGCGAGGAATGTGGACGTCGTGCCGCGTGGCGAAGATTTTCGGCGCTTTATCATCTTCGCAGTG
>JAYTMG010000222.1:0-1990 GCA_043728745.1 Verrucomicrobiaceae bacterium | reverse complement strand
GGTAAAGTTGTCATAGGCACCTCGGTCACTTGTTTCTTTGTCGTTCTTCTTTCTCTTACCAATGACTTGTCGCACCAAGGCTCGCGGGCCGCTCACCGCTTTTTGCGCAAGAGTTTGCAATAGTTGCCCGTTCGTCAGTTGAGGAGAGATCACTCGAAGTAAGCCTTCACGACGTACTGCTGAATCATTCTCTGGGTGTTGAAGAACGAGCCGTTCAGCGAAATGGCGTGGCGCATCACATCGGTGAATCCATCGCGGTTCGTGTAGAAGAGAGGGAGAACCTCGTGTTCGAGTTTGTCGTAGAGTGCCGCCGCATCTTTGGCCGATCGCTCGCCGTTCCCATTCCCGTTTTCGTGACGCTCGCCGATCGACCAGCCGGTTTCACCTTCGATGCAGCCTTCGATCCACCAGCCGTCGAGAACGCTCAGGCTGGGCACCCCGTTGAGGGCGGCTTTCATTCCACTGGTGCCGGACGCTTCCAACGGCGGCTGCGGTGTGTTCAACCACACGTCCACGCCGGCGGTCATGAGCTTCGCGACGTTCATGTCGTAATCAGTGAGATACACGATCGGCACGTCGTTTTTCAGCAGGTCGCGCGTCTGCAGAATCTGTTGAATCTGGCTTTTGCCGTCGGGGTCGTTCGCGTGGGCTTTGCCGGAGAAAATCAGTTGGAGTTTGCCGACGTTGCGACAAATCGCTTTCAGCCGTTCCGTATCGTGAAAAATCAGGTTCGCCCGCTTGTATGCTGTCGCGCGCCGGGCGAATCCAATCGTCAGCACGTTTTCGTCCAGCACGGTCCCGGTCTTTGCTTTCACATATTCCAGAAGCTGCCGTTTGGCTTCGCTGTGGGCCGTCCAAATTTCCCCGCGCGATATGCTGTGCGCGAACCGCAGGCTGAAGTTATCCGCCTGCCAGCCGGAAATATGTTGGTCGAAAACTTTGCCCATCGGCCCGGAAACCCACGTCGCCGCGTGAACGCCGTTGGTGATCGCGTCGATTTTGTAGGGCGCAAACATGAGCCGGGAAACTTCGGCATGTTTCTTCGCCACGCCGTTGACGTAGTGGCTCAGGTTCAGCGCGAGGAACGTCATGTTCAGCAAACCCTCGCAGCAAAAAACGTCCTGATGCTCGAACAACTCAGGACGGCGCAACACGCGATTCACGAGTTCCGCGGGAAAACGATCATGCCCTGCCGCCACCGGGGTGTGGGTGGTGAAAACACAGCGGTGGCGCACGGCATCAACGTCTTCGCGGTTAAACATTTGGCGACCCGCCGCTTTTGCTGATTCGTCGAGCAGTTCGAGTCCGAGAAGGGCGGCATGCCCTTCATTCATGTGGAAGCGCTGGAGATTCTTAAACCCGAGCGCCTTGAGCAGACGCACGCCGCCGATTCCCAGGATGACTTCCTGGCAGATGCGATAGTGGGCGTCGCCGCCGTAGAGAACGTGGGTGAGCGCACGATCCCACTCCATGTTCTCGGGCAAATCGGAATCGAGAAGAAACACGGGAACGCGAAAGCCTCCGACGCCTTTCACGAAAAACTCCCAGGCGCGCAGATGCACGGTGCGCCCTTCGATCTCCACGGAGACGCGCGTCGGCAACTCACGAACGAACGCAGCCACATCCCAAGCGCAGGGCTCGGCGTGCTGCCAGCCGCTCGTGTCGATGTGCTGCTTGAGAAAGCCGTGTCGATACAGCAACGAGACCGCGACCATCGGCACTTCGAGGTCGGCGGCCGAACGGATGGTATCGCCGGCGAGAACACCCAGTCCGCCGGCGTATGTCGGCATCGCAGGGTCGAGAGCAACCTCCATTGAAAAATAAGCAATGCTGCGGGCATTCATGGTCGTGTATGGCAGTCAGCGGAGCACGAAGTGAACTCGTGGTGGTCTCATATTCCGCTGGGAAATGTCTCGGCCAGTTCGCCTTGCTCCCATTCCGACGTGCGTTCGAGCGGTTCCACGGCGCGCGTCTCGTCGAAGTACAACAC
>JAYTMG010000221.1:0-2277 GCA_043728745.1 Verrucomicrobiaceae bacterium | reverse complement strand
AGCGTCATCGTCCGCGCGACGGACATGACAGGAGCGCAGCACTTGCTGCACATCGCGGTGCCGTAGAGCGTTGCACCCGCGCCGAAAGCGAGCGTGCCGAATTACAATAGCGGCGCCCGAAATAACAAACGTCCTGCCGACTTACTTCTCCGCGATGCAGTAGAGATACTCGTGGCCGCGGAGGAAAATCTCTTTGCCGCAGATCGCGGGGAACTGGGGTCAGGCGATAAAAAAGAACACATCCTACTTTCAATTTCTCTCAAACCCCTGAGTTGACGCCTCACAGGACATCGGGCACTTTCCGCGCATGAGCACACTGATTGAAATCGAAGCTGTGGTGGATTCGCTGCCTGTTCAGGAACAGCAGGAATTGATGCTGTATATCGCTACGAGGTTGCACGCGGCTGGTGGGGCTTTGCCGCCGCCTCGCGATATTCCGAAGGAGCAGATCGACCGGTGGATCGCGGATGATGAGGCGGGCTATCGGAAGTTCCTTGCCGGGGCGTGAAATTGTTTCTCGATACGAGCGTGCTGCTCGCTGCGTGTGGGTCACAGGAAGGGGCGTCGTGGGCGATTTTCCAAGCAGCGACGGCTCAAGGGTGGAGCCTCCTTGCAAGTCCGTGGGTCATCGGGGAAGTCACGCGGAATTTACAGAAATTCTCTACCACCGGGACTTCGGAATGGCTGCGGCTGCGACCACAGCTCGTCGTCGTTGATGATGTGGTGAGTTTGGACCGGGCACTGGTGTTTCCGGTGAGTAAAGACCGGCCTGTTTTGCTGACGGCTTTGGCCTATGCGAACATCCTCATCACGCTGGACCGTGCGGATTTTATGGGGGCGCTGGGTGCGCAGTGCTATGGGATGCCGATTTTGTTGCCGTATGATTTTCTTGGGAGGGAACGTGCCTCAGGCTGGTTGCAGCTACGGTAGAGTGAAAAGGGGGCGGTGGGGAAATGGGATCAGGGGATAAAAAAGAAATAGACTGCAAAAACGATAACGGAAAAAGCACGTCTGGCTGCTTAAAAGCGTTCAAATCGCATGGGGCACACTTCCCAAATCTGGGTTGTCGTTGTGCATAGCTGTGATTACGGTTTGCACATGCCATCAGTGCCTGATCGCTCACCTTTTCTTAAGCAGCATTACGTCATCTCCGTGGAGGACTATCACGCATTTGGAGACGCTGGTTTTTTGAGCGAAGATGTAGAGTTACTGCGAGGCATTATCGTTCAACAAACTCCTAAATCACCGCTTCACGACATCGTCCTCCGCCTTCTCGCCCGCAAGCTCACGCGCGGCATTTCTGAGGCGTACGACGTTCGCGTTGAGAGCCCGCTCACGCTCTACGACTCGGAGCCGGAGCCAGATATCTCGGTCGTCAAATGGGAGCCAGAAACGCGACGAACCAGCCACCCGCAGACCGCTCTGCTTGTGGCGGAAGTCGCGATAACCTCTATCACTGTGGACGAAGAAAAGGCCCACATCTACGCGGAAGCAGGCATCCCGGAATATTGGCTCATCCGGCCCGAAGCGCGAGAGCTGGACCTCTATCGCGAGCCCACAGCCAGCGGCTACACGAGCCGCACGACGCTTCGCGATGGTGATTCGCTGCGGGCGGTGGCGTTGCCGGGGATTGAGCTTGCGGTGAGCGATGTTTTCCCTCCGCGAAATTAGACGGAAAGCCCACTCATCCTTACGCCGATGGACCGGTAGATGCGGCTTGTTTTTGACGCGCGAGTTTCTTTTCCGTCACCCAATCACCCATTCAAAAAAGCCGAGCCTCATCAGCGCCGCGATTGCAGCGAAGCCGAGGATTAGCCCGTCGAAGAGCCGCTGCGGGACATGCGCAAGCAGCCAGCGCCCGAGAAAAAGCCCGACAATAATCGCGGGGACGAGAACCGCGTTGAAGAGCAGCGTGTTCGCGTGGATGAGGCCGAGTCCCGCGCTGAACGGGATTTTGTAAACGTTGATGAGGAGGAAGAACCACGCGCTGGTCCCGGTGAGTTGATACTTCGGCAGACCGACGGCGAGAAAGTAGAGCCCCATGACGGGACCGGCGGCGTT
The DNA here is from genome assembly GCA_043728745.1 of Verrucomicrobiaceae bacterium. GTDB lineage: Bacteria > Verrucomicrobiota > Verrucomicrobiia > Chthoniobacterales > Chthoniobacteraceae > SXWH01. Next base: position 216 of record JAYTMG010000221.1, on the reverse strand, counting down.
TGCCATCATCGTCGTGATTCCCGCCAGCATCCCCATCGCGGCGGCGAATGGCCACGAGTGGGGCACTGTCTCAAACATCGCGGGCTTCCACATCCGCCAAAGCTGCAACACGACTAGCGTGAGAACCGTCCAGCCAATGAAAGGCTTGTAGGCCGTCGGCGGAATGATCGTCATCAGCCACGTCCCGACTGCAACTCCGATGCACGCGATGGGGAG
>JAYTMG010000220.1:0-3156 GCA_043728745.1 Verrucomicrobiaceae bacterium | reverse complement strand
ACAGCAAGGACGGGCAAAACGGGCGGAAGCCTTCGCGGAATTTTACCTGCGCATTGATGATGTCCTTGTTCTCCGCCTTGTTGGCGCTCATCAAAATGGAACGATTGCCGAGCGCTCGCGGGCCGCTTTCCATGCGACCCTGAAACCATGAGACGATTCGATCTTTGGCAAGGAGTTCCGCCGCCGTCGCACTGGGATTTTCGACGCGTTTGTAGCTGAGGTGGCGGGCCTTGAGCATGGCCTCAATCTCGGCATCGCCGTACTCGGGGCCGTGGTAAAGGTGCTCCAGTTTGCCGATGGGAGCGCTGGGATTAGCGTCGTGATAAACCTGCAACGCCGCGCCGACTGCGAGCCCGCTATCGCCTGCATTTGGGTAAATCCAGTGTTTGTCCACTTTCCCAGATTCCCAGATCCGCTGGTTGAGCTTCACATTCATGAAAACGCCGCCGGAACACGTCAGATTTCGCGTCTTTTCCTTCTCCATCCACGGGTAGGCGATGTTCATGACCTGTTCCTCCAGGATTTGCTGACATGCGGCCGCGAGGTCTTCTCGGGAGTGCTTGCTGAGCAGCTTCTTGATCTCCACCGCCTCATCAAAATGAAAATGAATCGCACCGCTGTCGCTGAAGCTCGCGGACTTCCCAAAATCGTGAGCCTCCACTAACGCACCGTTCGAGAACTTTGGGTAAAACGGCTCCAAGTCTTTATATGCCGGTTTCGGGTTTCCGTATGGTGCCAAGCCCATCGTCTTCCCCTCGCCATCACCGTGCCACCAGCCGAGCGCCTCGGTAATATTACTGTAAAACCAGCCAATCGAAGCGGTTTGGTCCATTTCATGGATCCGCTCGAGTTTACCGTGTTCACCGCGGAAGATGACTGCCGAGTATCCATCGCCCAGCCCGTCAGCACTCACGATCACCTGTTTCTCCGAGCTTCCGCTGGTAAAGTATGCGGCAGCCGCGTGAGACAGATGGTGGTCGATGTGGACAATGCGCGTCTTTTTGCCCAGCGGATATCGTTTGAAGTAAATCGGCAGCCGTTCCTCTCCTGCGCCCGCGAAACTCTCAATCCCCATTCGGATTTTACGTTTCCAGCTCGGTGCTTGAAACCGCTCATCCGTCGGATCAATGTCGAAAAGAATGTTGTATTCCGGGACGGTGAATCGGCTCGCAATCGCAATGACGTCAATGTCTTCCATCGTGAGCCCGGCCGCCTCCAGACAATACCCGACAGCGCGAAACGGCAGACCCGCATGGTGCTTGATCCGCGAAAACCGCTCTTCCGCAACGTCTGCGACGATTTCGCCGTCCACAATCAATGCAGCGCTGCTATCGTGGCCTTTATGAAGTCCGAGTATGTTCATCAGTCCGCCGGAGGTAGCAGGGGATTTGCGCATCGCAAGCGGAGAAACACGTTAAGCTGGATTTCCTCGCGTAAGCCCACTACCCAGACCAGCCAATGAATCGTCCCTTACGTGTCGCGTGGATTACGTTTTTCCCGATGGAATGGCTGCCGGAAGCTCCAGAGGAGATTCGGAGTATGCCCAAGGGACACCCCGCGTCGTGGCAACGAGTCTTGCTCAGGGAATTGCAAAAAGACCCGTCGATCGAACTGCACATATTTGCAATCCGAAAACTTTTTCCTCGGGACGTGATCTTCAAATCGGGCAATGCGACATTTTACTGCCTCAAAGCACCGGGAAGTCTGCGGGCACCGTCGCTGTTTTGGGTCGATAACTGGGTTCTCAAACGGCACATTAAAAACATCCAACCCGATATCGTCCACGCTTGGGGCATGGAGCAGGCGGCGGGGCTTGTCGCATCACGACTAGGGCTTCCGTATTTGGTTTCCATGCAGGGAATCCTGAGCTGGCTCGATGGCCGGGTGCATTTGAATCGCTACGAAAAATTCATGGCGTTCCTCGAAAGACGACTGCTGCCAAAAGCCCAGAAAGTCACTGTCGAAGCGGGATTTGCAGTCGATTTTCTCCGAGGAAAATGGCCCTCCGTCCCAGTGGAACAGATCGAGCACGCACCCGATCCGCTCTTCGCATTAAAGCCGCGACAGAACGATCCCCAGAAGCTCCGTTTTCTCAGCATCGGCGGAGTGAACGAACTCAAAGGCGCGGATTTACTCTTCCGGAGCCTCGCGCAACTCGCGCCAGAAATCCCATTCGAGCTCACCGCGATTGGTGGCCGGGCGACACCGCTCTACGAATCCCTCCGCCGCGAACTTTCCCCATCGCTGTTTGAGCGCGTCACATTCCGCCAAGGATTAAACCCAGCCGAAATGGCCGACGAAATGTCGCGTGCAACGATGATGATTTATCCCACTCGCGGCGACACCAGCCCGAACGCCGTGAAAGAAGCCGTCGTCCACGGACTCCCCGTCGTATCCGCACGCGTCGGCGGGATTCCGGAATACCTTTTCCCCGACGAAAACGGCGTCCTCGTAAACGCAGGGGACGTGGACTCTCTCACAGCCGGAATCCGGCACGCACTTCAGCACGAAAACTTCTCAAAAGGCCGGGTCGATCCCGCAAGGCTGGCAAGCGTTCGCGAGTATCTTTCCGCCGAGACCATGGCGAGAAAGTTCCGCACGATTTACCGGACGGCCTGTGGCTGGAAGTAACTCGACCCCACTCTACCGCGGCAGCGCGAGAGCTGCGCAGGCATTTTCACTCGGCAGTCTCAGCTCACGATGGGCGAACTACCAGTCGCGGGGGTCACAGAGTGTGCTTCAGTTCATCCAGCCATTTGTCGTATTCCGCCAGGGCGCGGCGGGATTCGCGGTCGGCGGCCTCCATTGCGCGTTGGGCTCGCAGGAAATGCCCGGCGGTTGCAGCGGGCAACTCGCCGTCGCGGTGCGGGAGCGCGGAAAGTTTGGCCACGATCTTCCCGCCGCAGAGCGAGAGCAAGTGGTCCTCAAGCGAGAGGAAAAACTGCGCGCTGCCGGGCTGGCCTTGGCGCGCTGCGCGCCCGACGAGCTGACGATCGATGCGGGCGCTCTCGTGGCGTTCTAGGCCGATCACGTGCAGCCCGCCGGCCTTCTCGCTTCCCGCTGGGAGCGGGATGTGCGCGCCACGGCCGGCCATATTTGTGGCGATGGTGACGACGCCGGGCTCGCCAGCTTGATGCACGATTTCCGCTTCGTCGG
>JAYTMG010000219.1:0-1026 GCA_043728745.1 Verrucomicrobiaceae bacterium | reverse complement strand
CTTCGGAAACTCCTTCCCAAATTCACGCAACACCGGCGGCAACACGTATCGGCAAGCAGTCGCGCTCGCGCCCACTCGCAGCCGGCTCTGCCCCCATTTGCCGAGCTTTTCCAGCGCCGCCCGCGCATGAGCCATCTCCGCGAGGATGCGCTCCGCGTGAACCAGCAGAAGCTCGCCAGCCTCGGTCGCCGTGACCATTTTTCCCGTGCGATCCAACAGGCGGCAACCCGCATCCTGCTCCAGCGCCTTCATCGCATGAGACACCGCGCTCTGTGTGAGATGCAGCTCCGATGCAGCTTTCGTGAAGCTGCCCGTCCGGGCGAGAACGGAGAATGCGCGGAGCTGACGAGTATCCAGTGTTTGAGATTCCATGAGCCAAATTCATCATAAATCGAAAAATGCGCCATGTATTTTTCATCCCGCGACAGCCGCTCAGACATTACCGCACATTTTCACGGTGGCTGATTTTGACCATGCGGATCGATTTGAATACGTTTCGCGGAATGATGCGCTGACAGCGCAATCTTCCCGGCCCCAACTAAAACGGTCGAAATGAGTTTCGACATCGCGATGACCCTAAACCGCCGTGGCTTTTACAAAGCAGCGTCCGTCGAGCCATGAATTCGTTTCATCATTATTCAGAAAACAGCTCTCCGTGCTAATTCATAAAAAACCACGAGCTGGCACAGGCGCGGCTAATGGGGTTCCCGACATGATCAACAACACATCAACAAACATCACCCGCCGTTCATTCCTTCGCCGTTCCACCGCAGCCTCGCTCCTCGCAGGGCTCCCTGCATCCTGGACCGGAAGCGTGTATGCAAGTGATGCGCCGGAGACTGCGGACATAAAGTTCGGGATGATCGCGCTGACCGATTGTTCGAGTATCGTCATCGCACACGAAAAGGGACTGTTCAAAAAATACGGGATCAATTCGACCGTGGCAAAAGGAGCGAGCTGGGCCGCCATTCGCGACTCGCTCACCAATGGCGACAATCAGGCAACACACATGCTGCTCGGAATGCC
>JAYTMG010000218.1:0-9057 GCA_043728745.1 Verrucomicrobiaceae bacterium | reverse complement strand
ACGAAAAGTGCGCCCGATTTTACATCCTCCGCGAGCCGCTCGGACACAAGCCCGAAGAGCCCATCGAACCCCTTGCGCATATCGCACGGCTCCACCGCGAGGAACACCCGAAGACTGCCCGTGAAACTCAGCACGCTGCACCTCCCGCGTAAAGCGACGGAGTCGCCACGCCGCTCTCTGCCACCGCCAACTCGCGCAACAAAAGAGCCGCGACTTTCGCCTGCGCCGCATCGATCACTTCCATCCGCGCGCCACCCGGCAACTGCACCGTCAAAGACCTGCCGGGCAAATGCGCCGGAGCCGCCACCGTGGCCTCAACCCAGCGCAAAGACTTCGTCTCGCCGCGAGACTTGCGCCGCTGCTGCACCCACGAAGCAAACGTCGGATACTTCACACCCAGCCGCGCGGCAAACTGCGACGCAGGCATCCCGCTGCGCTCAAACTCATCAAGCACCGCATCGCGCAACTCGCGCGGCGTCCACACTCGCCCGGCTTCATCGACTTTGAGAACCTGTTCCGTTTTCGAATTCATAGATTGCGTAATGTATGGATTACGCAATTTACGGCGACCGAACTCAGACGGTGCTACGCATGACGCTTACCATGGTTGAAAAGGGAGGTTCGCCAACACCAAAGCACAAATTACTCGAAAGCGATCTCCTTGAGATGCAGGCAAAATTTCCTAGGAAACCGATGCGGGACTGACGCGCCCGGTGCCAAACAAGCTACCCGAATGCTTGTTGTTCTCCGCTTAAATCAGTCTGCTGCATGGGCGAATTTCCACGAGCAGCAAGTGCTTCAAGTGTGAGTTTTCGCATGGTGGCAGCGGGCGTCCGATGCTCTTCCTCTGCAATTTTCAGGATTATCGCGAGAAGGTCATCATCCACGCGAACACCGATAGTCGTCACCTTTTTGCCCATGCCGCAAACATTGCAAGCATTGCTCTTGTCTCCAAAGCGGAACGCGCTAACATTGCTATCGAATGTCCGCAAAACCACAACCACCACAACCCTCCAAGCCTGCGGCCTTGACCACCGCGAGCCGCGATGCGCTCAGCGCATCGCTGCGGCGGATCGATGCCATCGCCGGGCTGCTCGGCACGCTTGCGGACCGAATGCCCAGCGAGCCGTTGGACGCCGACCTCGTCGGCGAAGCAACCGAAATCATCACCGAAGAAACCGCCCAGATACGGGCGGCACTGGCGACGGCGATAGGCGCAAAGTAGTCAGCGGCTTTAGCCGAAAAACCTTCGTGAAGAGAACACGGGAACGCTTCGCAGAAAGACGCCGCACCCGAAAACGCCCCGCGCTCTGTTTGCCACGTCGCTACGGTTAAAGCCGCTGACTACTTTTCGTCGGCGGAAAGTTCGTTCTCGGCGTCTCTGGCTGCGTGCAAAACGCGAGCGATCTCGGGGGGCTGGTGTCTTTGCGATAGACGATGAGGTAGTTTTTGCGGACGCAGAAAAAGAGGGCGTCGGGGCTGGGGCTGGCTGCGAGATCGCGTCTTCGGTGACCGAGTATCGGGAGTTTGGTGATCTTTTCGCAGGTTTTTTCGATGTCAGACCAAAGCTGGTCGGTAGCAAGTAAATTGCCGTTTTCAATCGCGATGTAGTGCCAAATGTCCCACAGGTCTTCAATGGCAGCAGGTGAGAACTGGTAGCTGCTCATTCCTTTTGCTTGCCCTCCATTTTCAACGCTTCCTCACGCCGGGAACGCGTGGTTTTCACGTTTGCGACCAATCACCACCAATAAGCACCAAGGCTCACCATCCCCCGACGGACGACAGAGCGCTGGAGTGCTTCCGCCAGTTTGCAAGCACCCATTCGCACCACAGGAATAACCGTTCATCGGTCTTCCCCGCTCGATGCGATGCGAGTCTTTTTGAGACGAATGGCGAGGGCTCAAATTCAAACTTCCCCTCCCGCAGCCAGCTTCCAATCGGCATTCCGAATCCTTTTTTTGGGCGGTCGATAATTGCGTCCGGAATGATGCCGCGAAGGGCTCGCTTCAAAATATACTTTGTCGTTCCATTCCGAAATTTGAGCTGCCACGGGATGCGACGCGCGAGGTTCACAACATCTATGTCCAGAAACGGCGAACGCGCCTCCAGCGAGCACAGCATCGATGCGCGGTCCACCTTTGCGAGGATGTCGTCGCGCAGATAAATGTCCGTCCACCATTGAAGCGAACGGTCCACGAGATTCGGCTGCTTGCAGCGATCCCACGCTTCGATTGCCTCGCTGAAAACATCCTCTGGGTCGCACGGCGCGCCCGTCAATTCCGCAATCTCCGACGGCTCCAGCGCGGACATCCAAACGGGATTCCATAGCGCAGGCCGATAGCTGGCTCCGCGCAGAAAACGCTTCACTTTGAAATCGAAACTCACATTTGCATGGGAAACCGGCAACCGCGTGGCGAGCATCCGAAGTGCTTGATGCACAGGACGCGGAACCCAGCGCTGCCATTGCTCCGCAGCGCGCAATGCCTTGAACGGATCATAGCCGGCAAACAACTCGTCCCCACCATCGCCACCGAGCGCGACGGTGACATGCTTTCGCGTGAATTTGCTCAGCAAATAAGTCGGCAGCAGCGAGCTGTCGCCCAGCGGTTCATCCAGCCGGGAGATGAGTTCCGGGAGCAGCTCGCGGCTCTTGTCTAGATCGAGGGTTTCGTGGTGATGCGCACATCCCAGCGACTTCGCGACAAGCTCGGCGTGGCTCGATTCGTCGAACGAAGGATCGGTGAAACCGATGCTGAAAGTATTCAGCTTTCCGCGCGGAACATGCCGCGCCGCGAGTGCCGCGATCCCGCTGGAATCAATGCCGCCGCTCAGAAAAATTCCGAGCGGCACATCCGCCATCAGCCGCCGCTTCGTCGCAAGCTCCAGCGTATGCGCGAGTTGCTCAGCGACGCGGGATTCGTCGCTCAGCGCTGAATCCGGCTCGATTTCAAAGCGCCACCACTGCCAGGTTTTCAAGTCGCGAGTACTCAGATCGTAGGAAAATCCATGTCCTCCGGGAAGCTTCCACACGCGCTCCACAATACTGCGCGGCGCGGGAATGTAGCACCACGCGAAGTATTTTCGCACCGCCGCCGCTGAGATGCTGCGCGGACAGGACGGATGCTCCAGCAACGCCGGAAGCTCGCTGGCAAAGCCAAACGTCGAACCCTCATGGAAGTAATAGAGCGGCTTTTTCCCAAACCGATCGCGGGAGCCGAAGAGCCTCCGCCGCACAGGATCGTAGATGACAAAAGCCCACATCCCGTTCAGCCGCTCGACGAACGAATCCCCCCACTCCGTGTAAGCATGCAGCAGGGTTTCCGTGTCACTATGGTCCGTGTGGAAAACGTGCCCGAGGGCCGTCAATTCAGCGCGCAGCTCGGAGTGGTTGTAAATTTCTCCATTAAAAACGATGCCGAGTTCTCCGCATTTCGCGCATCCCTTCGTCCACATCGGCTGCGCGCCAGTGCTCAGATCCACGATGCTCAGACGCCGAAAACCGAGAAAGACTCCCCTGCCCTCATCGCTCCAATGCCCCGCATCATCCGGCCCGCGATGCGCGATGCGCGCGGTCATCCGCGAAAGCGTTTCCCGGTCGCCGAGGCCGGTAAATCCAGCTATTCCGCACATGGTCGATGCGGGTTTTGAAATTGAGACATCCCGCAATGTGAACGAAACAGCATCGTGGAGTCAGCTTTCAATTGCGGCAATTATTGGATTCCCGCGCGAGCTGACGCGGAGCAATCACGCTGGGAAGCAGTCAAATACTAGCGCGACGGGTATCTCGCTCGCGCATCTGCCATGTGAAATCCCCGTAATTCCTGCATTCTTTCGCAACGAAATCGCCGAAAAAGGCTCACATTCTAGCGCCGAAACGTGAGCAAGATTTTTCTTCGGAAAAAGTTTCACCCATTTGGGCGAAATGGCTTGGCAGTGTGGATGTCCAAACAGAACACTGCAACCGCTCCGGCGGACAACATCCGACTGGTTGTGAATAACTTGTGAATACCAATAAAATCAACGCTCAGAACGGACTTTCCTCGCCTCGCCCGGCTGCGGAGAATTTTGTTTTTCGTGACGATTTAGTAAATATCAGCGTTCCACGCACCCTTGAATCGCAAGCCTCTATAAATCAGTATTTTACGGCTCGTGAAAACGAAGTCCCTCTATTGACCGTGGAACTTTAATCTATCCCAAGAGGCGATACGGAAGTGCTTTTCTGTCTCGCCTCTCACCAAATCATATCATAAATACACAGCTCATCGCCCCTGTGGATAACACCTTAAAAACAGACCAACTAGGCCCTGTATGGGTCAGCATTGCCGAAGAGCTCCGCTCTACGGTGACGCCGGATATTTTCGATCGCTGGTTCAAGGAAATCAGCCTCGTCGAACTCACGCAGGAGCACATCACTCTGAGGGTTCCCAATGACATTTACCGGTATTGGATCGAAGACAACCACCTCGCTCCGTTGCGGGCGGCGGTCCTCATGGTCCTCAAAGGTGCCCGTGAAGTCCGTTTTCAATGCGGTGCTTCCGGCGAAGTTCCGAAGCCCGAAGCTAAAAGGGCTCCGCAAATCGAAATCGTCTCCGACGAAGCTGTGGAAGAACGCGCCCTCGCAAACGGTTTTAATCCACGCAATACCTTCGAGAATTTCGTGGTTGGTCCGAACAACGAGTTTGTTGCCGCAGCGTGCCGCGCAGTCTCGGACAATCCCGGCAAGGTCTATAATCCCCTCTTCTTCTACGGCGGAGTCGGGCTGGGAAAAACGCATCTGATGTTTGCAATCGGCCAGCATTTGCAGGCCACGCGCAAGGGCATCAAAATCGCCTACCTCACCAGCGAAAAGTTCACCAACGAATTCATCGACGCCATCCAAACCGGAACGCTCGTCCGCTTCCGGAAACGCTATCGCCAGCTCGACGTGCTGCTGATCGACGACATCCAATTCCTCGGCGGCAAAGAGCGCTCGCAGGAGGAATTCTTCCACACTTTCAACACGCTGTTCGACGGACATAAACAAATCGTCCTCAGTTCGGATCGCCCGCCTTCCGAGATCGGAAATCTGGAGCCACGACTCGTGTCGCGCTTCGAGTGGGGACTCACGGCCGAACTGCAACCGCCGGACATCGAAACGCGCATGGCGATTCTGCAAAAGAAGGCGCTCACGCTCGGAACGACCATCCCGAAAGATACCCTCGCATATCTCGCGGAACGCATCCGCACGAACGTCCGCCGGCTCGAAGGCGGGCTCATGCGCGTCGCCAGCTACATGTCGCTGAGCGGTGCTGTTCCGACGACTGAGCGCATTGAGATGTTGCTCAAGGACATCCTACAGGAAGAGGCCCGCCGCGCGGTCAACGTGGAGCAAATCCAAAAGCGCGTCGCCGAGCATTTCGACATCCGCAACGCGGACATGACCGGCAAACGTCGTCCGAAGAACATCGCGTTCCCCCGCCAGATCGCGATGTATCTCACCCGCGAACTCACCAAGATGTCGCTCATGGAAATCGGCGACGCATTTGGCGGACGCGATCACGGCACCGTTCTCCACGCGCACCGGCTCATCAAATTGCGCATGACCGAAGACGACAAAATTCGCTCCGTCGTGAAGTTCCTCGGCGATCAGCTCACGCGGTAGCGAACGGCTGGTTCCGTTCGAGTGCAAAGCGAGGGCGTCCGTGCTGGGTAGCTGTGATTTGTGATTTGTGATTGGTCGCAAGCGGGACGGCTTCGTTTTCACTCTTGCGACAAATCACCAATCACCAATCACAGCCCCCAACTACCGCTCCGGATTATCCAGCTCCGGCCCTTCCATGTTTTCGTATTCCGCGAGGTGGTCGGGGCGCAGAGGTTCGGTGATTTTGTAGTCTTCGCCGAGCCACTTGCCGAGGTCCACCATCTTGCAGCGCTCGGAGCAAAACGGCCCCATCGGCGGGGCGAAAAAATCGACCTGCTTCCCGCAGATCGCACACGGTAAAATGGCTGGCATGAGTTATCGGATACGCAATTCGCCGGGCACGTAGCGCTCTTTTTCGATCGGCGGATAGTTTGTTCGCTGTGGGCGATTGCTCGCACTTGCAACGGCGGAAATGCCGCCAATGATCGCGAGGATGAGCAGGATGAGCAGCGTGATTTTGATCCAGCTTTTCGGATACTGCCCGGCAATGGCTCCCGTGTATCCGTTCACGACGACCTGGAAACTCTTGCCGTGATAATCGTACGCTAAAAGCCAGACAGGAACGAGGATGTGCTTGAAGGTCTGCGCAGAGAAATCCGCATCCACCTGGAGGTCGCGATGCGTGTCGCCTGGGACCTGACTTGCGCAGAGCCCTCGCGTTTTTTGTGCCATCACATCTTGTGCGTGCTGCGCAGCGCCCACGAGGTCGATCTGGTATTGCTCGACGATCCAGCCGCTGAGAAATCCCGAGTCATACGGCTTCAAATCGGTGAGCGTTGGGAATGGTTCGACTTTGCGCAGGAGTTCCGGCTGCACTCCGCGTGTCGCAGAAACGAGTTCGTCGTCGAAGAAATGATCGAGGTGCCCGCTCGAAGGATACCAGCGGACTTTCCGCTGCTGGCGCGACTGCCGGTTGCCGTTCGCATCGGTGTAGTACTCGGTCTCGTAGTAATAGTCGCCAGACATCGCCGTCCAGTCAGCCGCGACTCGGGAATCGAAAGTCCAATACGGGATGTAGATTCCCTTCACCGTGTCGGTCATCGCTTTAGTGCCGAGCTTGTTGGGTGCGAACCAACGGGAGCCGTACCATGTGCGAATCGATTCGCGGACTTGGGCCTCCGGTAGCTTAAATTCCAGCACCGACTCCGGGCGGATCGGGCGCACTTGCTCGTCCACCGGAATGATGCTCGCCGAGCCGCAAAAGTCGCAACGCTGCGCCGCGCGCGACGGCTCGAAAACCGTGGTCGCCTGACAGCTCTGGCACTTTACCGAGCGGCTTTCAGTAGCCCAGCCGCGATGCTCCGAATCAATGTTACGAAGCGCGGTGGCGAGGCAGTTTTCTTTGATTTCGCCCGCAGTCACACCCGGCTGCATCGGGGCACACGTTCCGCAAAATGCGCAGACGAGCCTTTGCTTGGCGGCATTCCACACGGCCTCGGCTCCGCAACTCGGGCAGTGAAACTTATTTTGTGCGCGTACTTCGTCCATTTAGGAAAACGTGGTGCGATTCATCGGCAGAGCTTTAGCGTCTCGCAGGCTGGCTGACAAAAAGGAACTGCAAAAATTACTGCGCCTGCTTATCTCGCAATCGTCTATGAAATCCATCTTCCGACTCCTTCTCCTGAGCCTCATTTGCGCAGTCCACGTTCGCGCGGACGAATTCCTCCCCGGCGTAAAACGCATCCTTTTTCTCGGCGACAGCATCACACACGCAGGGCATTACGTGGATGAGTTTGAAGCATTTCTAGTCACGAAATTTTCCGACAGGAAATTCGAAGTCATCGGCTGCGGGCTCCCGAGCGAGACGGTCAGCGGGCTGAGTGAAGCGGGGCACGCCGGCGGCAGCTTCCCCCGCCCGGACTTGCATGAACGCCTCGACCGCGTGCTTGCGCTCGCGAAGCCGGACCTCGTCTTCGCCTGCTACGGCATGAACTGCGGCATCTATCTCCCGTTCGACGAAACACGCTTCGCCGCTTACCGCACCGGCATGGAAAAACTGCGCGCAAAAGTAAAAGCCGCCGGGGCCGACATCATCCATCTTACTCCGCCCGTATTTGATCCGGTGCCGATTGCAAGCCGGGTACGTCCAGCGGACAGCGTGAAGGATGGCGACATGTTTGCAGGCTACGACGATGTGCTCGCGCGATATTCTGCATGGCTCGTGGAGCAGGGAAAAACGAACGGCTGGCGCGTCATGGACACCCACACCGCGATGGCCGCCGCTCTTGCAGATGCGCGCAAGGGTAACCCCAAATTCACTTTCGCCAACGACGGCGTCCACGCCAACGAAGCGGGGCATCAAGTGCTCGCCAGCGCGATCATCAAAGGGCTCGGCCAATCATTCGAGCCCGCCAGCATCCCCGCAGAACTGCGCAAACTCATCCGCCAACGTGATCGCATTTTGACGGAAGCATACCTCGCAACAGCCGGGCACAAACGTCCCGGCATGGCCAAAGGAATGCCGCTCGACGCCGCCATCGCAAAGGCCGCCGAGCTAGATGCGGGAGTCCGTGCTGCAGCGAAATAGCCGCCGCTACGACAGCCGAACGGGCTGGCGCTTCGATCCCCATTTTCCCGGCTGCGCATCGAAGTGACCCGGAATGGCGTGACCACACGACGCGCATTGGTTTCCGCGAAGGCCCCATTTCCCGAGCTCATACCAGTCGCGCTCAATGACGAGTTCGCCGCATCCGGGGCACCAAGTGCTTCCGCCTTTCCGATCGTGGACGTTGCCCGTGTAAACGTAGCGCAGTCCTTTCGACACGGCGATTTCGCGAGCGCGCGTGAGCGTAGCGGGCGGAGTGTTGGGCTTGTCGCGCATTTTGAAATCCGGGTGAAACGCGCTGAAGTGCCACGGCACATCGGGGCCGAGATTTCCGGCGATCCATTCCGCTGCGCGGTGTAGTTCGGCATCGCTGTCGTTTTCGCCGGGAATGAGCAGCGTCGTGATTTCAAACCAGACCTTCGTATGATGGCGTAGAAATCGAAGCGTCTCCAGCACCGGCGCGAGCGCACCGTAGCACTGCTTGTGGTAGAATTCCTCGGTGAAGCCTTTGAGGTCCACGTTGGCGGCGTCCATTTCGCTGTAGAATTCCGCACGAGCTTCGTCGGTGATGTAGCCCGCCGTGACTGCGACTGTTTTCACGCCCCATGAGCGACAAGCGCGGGCAACATCGAGCGCGTATTCTGCGAAGATCACGGGATCATTGTAGGTGAATGCCACGGACCGGCAGCCAAGGTTTCTTGCGGCGTGGACGATGGTGGCGGGGCTGGCTGCATCCATGAGTTTGTCCATCTCGCGCGCTTTGCTGATGTCCCAATTCTGGCAAAACTTGCACCCAAGATTACACCCCGCAGTGCCGAACGAAAGCACCGGA
>JAYTMG010000217.1:0-1244 GCA_043728745.1 Verrucomicrobiaceae bacterium | reverse complement strand
AGAATTTTCGCTTCACAGCAGCCTTCAAACGCCACACAAGACGGGGACAATTGATGAAGGTTTCTGATCTGCGCGGCATACTCACTTACGTCCCACGATTCCGGGAAAAGATCTTCGTGGTCGCGGTGGACGGTGAAGTCGCCGCGTCGGCGAATTTCTCGAATATCCTGCTCGACCTCGCTGTGCTGCGATCGCTGAGCGTGAAGATCATCCTCGTCCACGGTGCCGCTGTGCAAATCGAGCGGCTCGCAGCGGCGCGGGGCGTCCAGCTCACAAGCACCGACGGCATCGGCATCACCGACGAGCCGACGCTGAAAGTCGCGCTCGACGCCGCCACCACGCTGATGAACGACATCATGCAAGGACTCACGAGCGTCGATCTCCGCGCGACCTACGCGAACATCATCATCGCCCATCCGTGGGGAATCATCGGCGGCGTGGACCAGCAGCACACAGGCCGGGTCGAGCGTGTGGACAAAGAAGCACTCGCGCTCTTTCTGAATGCAGGGATCATCCCGGTCATCCCGCCGATCGGCTTCGATGGCGAAGGTCGTACGTTTCGCGTGAACAGCGACACCATCGCGCTCGAAGTAGCCGAAGCCATGCAGGCGATGAAAATCATCTACCTCGCAGCGCGCGATGGCGTGCTCATCGGCGGCACATTGCTCCAGCAACTCTCCATCGCCGAGGCGGACGAGATCGTGAAAAAGAAGCGCTCGCTCGTCGATCGGAACACGCTCTCGAAAGTCGAGGCCGGCGCTCGTGCGTGCCGCAATGGAGTTCCGCGCGTTCACATCATCAATGGCAACGCCGATGAAGCGCTGCTCGCCGAAGTGTTCAGTGCGGAAGGCGTCGGCACGATGATTTACGGCAACGACTACCAGCAGATCCGCCGCGTCTTCAAAAAAGACATCCGGGCCGTGCTGGAACTCATCAAGCAAAGCGTGGAGCACGCCGAGCTCGTAAAGCGCACGCGCGCCGATATCCTCGCGCAACTCGACGACTACTGGGTCCTCGAAATCGACCGGCAGCTTGTCGCGTGTGTCGCCGTGCATTTATATCCCGAAGCGCAAAAAGCCGAGCTCGCGTGCCTTTACGTCTCGAAGCACCACGAAGGCCAGGGATACGGGCGCAAGCTCATGGCTTTTGCAGAGCAACTCGTCGCGCAACGGGGGGCGCGGGCGCTTTTTGCGCTGAGCACGCAGGCGTTTAACTACTTCGTCGCGAAAGGCGGTTACAATGAA
>JAYTMG010000216.1:0-1465 GCA_043728745.1 Verrucomicrobiaceae bacterium | reverse complement strand
TAGGGAATCTGCGGGCTGTTTTTTCAATGCGAGTTCGGTGAAAGCGCTGGCGTCGTGAGCTGTGGCGAGGATTTTGCCGAGCGTGCCGTTTGCGAGGAGTGAGGGCTGCGCGACGTTTGCATCGTGGTCGCGGGTGCTGCGAGGCTCGGGGCGACTCTCGCGCCAACCGTATGCTGCGAGGAAGTCCGTGTAGGTCTGCGCGCGCGGCTTTGCCAATGCGGGGCGGTCGCGTTCGTTGCTGAGGCTGGCAAATTCCCATGCGCGATTCGGGATGCCGAGGTTGGTGTGCGCACTCGGGTCCTGCCGACCTTCCGGGTCGAACGTGAGCGGCTCACTATCGTATTCTTGGCCAGCGGCGAGCATGAGCGAATCAAGCATTTGCTCGGCGGTGAGCCTGCGTCGGCTCTGCGCGGCGAAGAAGCGATCCTCGCCGGTCTTGGACTGTTCAGGGCCGACGATCCGTTGATAAGCGTCGCTGGCAAGGATCAGTCGCGCGATGTGCTTGGTGTCGAAGTCGTGTGTGATAAATTCGCGGGCGAGCCACTGGAGAAGCTGTTTGTGCGAAGGCTGTGCGGTTTCCCAATCGTCCACAGGATCGACGATTCCGAGTCCCATGAATTGCTTCCATACTCGGTTCACGAGCACTTGCGCAAAGCGATCGTTGCGCGGGTCAGTGAGGATTGCTGCGAGCTGTTCACGGGAATCTCCGGTGCGTCGCAGGACTCCGGGGAGCGGTTCTTTCGCGAATGAAAACGGGAAGTGCGGCTGGATGGTTTCGCCCGCTTTGAGGGTCACGACGACAATGCTGCTCTTGCTCAACCCTTTGGTGAGCGAGGTATCCGGAACCTTCATCGGAGCGCGGCCGAGCATCGCGGCGATTTGGAAAAGTTCCCGTTGCTCGAACGAGTGATGCACCGCGTCGTGGCAGCGTGCGCACTTCATCTCGTCGGCGAGGAATGCACTCGCGAGCACCTGGGCTTTCGCGGCGGTCGGGAGATCGTTTTGCGTGGCGATGCCGAATCCCGCAGGCCCGCCGTAGTTTGCGCTGCCCTCCATCATCACGAGTTCCGTGACGAAGCGGTCGAACGGCTTATTGTCGCGCAGCGATTCGTGAATCCACCAGCGAAACGGGCCGGTGTTGTTCAGCGTTCCTTTGAGCATGTTCGGGTTTTCCGCGAGCACATCCTGCCAATAACTCGTCCAATGATCCGCCCATCGCGGATCGGCGAGCAGTCGGTCGATTGCCCTCGCCCGTTTGTCCGGAGACTTGTCGGCGAGAAAGGCGGTGACTTCTTCCGCAGTCGCGATGAGCCCGATGGTGTCGAGCGTCACGCGCCGCAGAAAAGTGGCGTCGCTCACGATGGCCGCGGGCTTTTTGTCGCCGAGTTTCTGCTCGATAAATTGGTCGATCGATTTTGTCTCGGCAGGCGTTGCGTGTTGTCGGGCGAGGTCGTGGCGCATCGCC
>JAYTMG010000215.1:0-10173 GCA_043728745.1 Verrucomicrobiaceae bacterium | reverse complement strand
GTCGGTTTGTCAAATGGTGAGCGGTATGCCTTCCATCCCTGCACATACTTCCGCTGCATGACTTTGGCCCAGGTGTCATCGCCGCTGCTCTTCATGGAGAACATCGAATCATCGCTGTCGTTGAGATATTGGACGAATCCTTTGCCGAGCTGGTTGAGGTTATTCGCGTCTTCAGTAGCGCGGGCTTTTTCCATTGATTTCAGCAAAGCCGGCAGAGCGAACGCCGCGAGGATCGCGATGATCGAGATGACAACCAGGAGTTCTATGAGGGTAAACGCGTTTTTTCGTTTCATGGTTGCGCAAAATACGGATCCGATGGTGGAAAGCACGAGTCTTTTTTCTGAATAATCCGTGAGCAAGAGCTCCATGCCATGCCGCACAGAGAGAAAGTCCGGAAAAATCGGCTTCCATTTGCGCAAGAATTGCTTCTACTAAAGATGGTCTAGCTCGGTATCCACTTATCAAATATCCCATGAACTATCGTCCGATTATTCTTTGTTGCGTCATTTCAGCCCCAGCGTTCGCGTTGGAAGCTGATGCCACTCCCGAGCAAACCCAGTTTTTCAACGACAAGGTCCTTCCATTGCTCGCGGAGAATTGCTTCCGCTGCCACAGCGTCGAGGGCGGCAAGGATAAAGGCGGACTCACTTTGGACACGCGCGATGCGATGCTGAAAGGCGGAGAAACCGGCCCTTCGCTCGTCCCCGGCGATGTCGAGAAATCGCTGCTCGTGAAAGCGGTGACCTATAAGGACGCCGACCTCAAAATGCCGCCCAAGGATCAGCTCACAGCGGGGCAGATAGCGACTCTCAGCGAGTGGGTGAAAATGGGCGCGCCGTGGCCGAAAGGACAGGGCGGAGTGAAATCGAAACTTTCCGGCATCACCGACAAGGCGCGCCACCATTGGGCCTATCAGCCGGTCAAAAAACCTACTGTGCCGACGGAGGTGAAGAACCCGCAGTGGATCAAGACTCCCGTGGACGCGTTCATTTTGAAAAAGATTCAGGACAACGGGATGACGGGGTCGTTTGACGCGCCGCCGGAGACGCTCCTCCGCCGTCTTTACTATGATCTCGTCGGTTTTCCACCAACCCCCGCAGAGACGAGCGCTTACATCGCAGATAAGTCGCCGGATGCGTACGCGAAAGTCGTGGAACGCCTGCTCGCTTCGCCCGCATACGGCGAGCGCTGGGGGCGCTTCTGGCTCGATACCGCACGATACAGCGACACCGCCGGGTCGAACGTAAACGGCAATATGGAATACCGCTTCCCGCACGCGTGGACTTATCGCGATTGGGTCATCAAGGCCGTCAACGACGACATGCCGTATGATCATTTTGTGATTCATCAGCTCGCCTCGGATTTCCTGCCAAAAGAGCAGCAGGGGAAAAATGGCGAGAACCTCGCCGCGCTTGGATTCCTGACGGTCGGCGAGCGGTTCGGAAACCAAAACGATGTCATCAATGAACGCATCGACACCATCTCGAAAGCGTTCATCGCGCAGACGGTTTCGTGCGCGCGGTGCCACGATCACATGTTCGACCCCATCACGCAAAAGGACTACTACGCCCTCCACGGAATCCTCTCCAGCATCACCGAGCCGAAGGAGCGCCCGCAGGTCGGGATGCTTCCTCCGCAAAAGGAACTCGACGCATTTATCGCGAAGCGCGACGAGCTGGAAAAGAACGTCCGCACCGACTACTATCGCTTGCTCGGCCGCATCAATGAAAGCTTCCGCTTAAATTCGCCGAAGTATCTTGAGGCGCTCACATTATCCCGCCGCGCGCCTGATCCAGATCTCACAATCCCGGTCGCACGACGCCCGCTGTCGCCGTTCGCTGAATTCTTGAGGTCCAAAAAACTGGACGATGAAACCGCGCGCCAGCTCGAGCGCCGCGCCGGGCGTCGCGAAGACCCCGTCTTTGGCCCGCTGGCCCGACTCGCTGAACTCTCGACGGGCGAATGGGGTGAGAAAGCTCCCGCGATCATCGCCCAGACAGCCACGGGCACGATGGGTAAAGACAAGAAGCGCGTGAACGCAATTGTCGCCGACGCATTCAAAGGCGCGAAGCTCGCTTCCGTCAAAGACGCATGGATGCTCTATGACTCGAAGGTTTTCGCCGCAGTCGCGCGTGTCTCGCTCGATTGGCTCGATGAGGCTGCGAATACTTCATCGCTCATCATGAAAGGGGTTTCCGAGGCACAGACTGAAATCCTGCAAGTTCCCATGGAGATCAAACCCGGCGGCGGGCTCTCGATGAACGACTTCCGAGCGATGGTGGATCGCCTCCCAAATCGTCTCCAAGGCAGCATTCAAGGCGGCCTCGCACGGTACAACGAACTGCTGCTCACGCATCCCGGCGCTCCCGCTCACGCCATGGTCGTCGCCGACAAACCAAAGGCCGTGGACTCCCCGGTCTTCATCCGCGGAATGTCCGGCAACAAAGGAGAAATCGTTCCTCGCCGATTCCTCGATTTCCTCAGCCCCGGAGGAGCCACGCCGTTCAAAATGGGCAGCGGTCGATTTGAACTCGCGATGCACATCGCCAACAAAGACAACCCGCTCACCGCACGCGTTGCAGTGAACCGCATCTGGATGCACCATTTCGGCGAAGGCTTCGTGCCGACACCCGACGACCTCGGGAACATGAGCGAAAAGCCCGTCCATCCCGAACTGCTCGATTACCTCTCCAGCTACTTCGTTGAAAATGGATGGAGCATGAAAAAGCTCCACCGCCTCATCTGCAATTCCCACGTTTACATGGCGAGCAGCCACACGCGGAAGGAATACGAAGACATCGACCCTCGCAACCGCTACTTCTGGCGTGCAAACGTGCGCAAGCTCGACTTCGAGTCCATGCGCGATTCGCTCCTTTCCATGACCGGGAAAATGGACCGTTCGCTCGGCGGCAAGCCCGTCAACATTACCGACGAGCCCTACAGCTTCCGGCGTTCCGTCTATGGCTACATCGACCGCGGCAACATGCCCGAACTGCTCGCACACTTCGATTTCTCAAACCCCGAAATGTCGAACTCGCGGCGCAACCAGAGCCTCGTGCCTCAACAAGCGCTGTTCCTCATGAACAGCCCGATGACCGTCGATATCGTCCGCCGCGTCTGCGACCGCCCGGAGTTTCTCACCGCGCAAAACGACGGAGCTCGAATCGTCAGCCTCTACCGAATCATCCTCCAACGCACCCCGGATCCGAAAGAGGTCGCGATGGCGCTGAGCTTCATCAAAGTCGAAACGCAAGACACCGAGGCCAACACCTTCGATTACAAAGCGCGCTTCAAAAACCGCGACCGAAACAACGGACGTTCCGCCATCAAAAACGACGGACTCATGGTCGCCCGCAAACCCCTCAACGCATGGCAAACACTAGCGCAAGCGCTCTTGTTCTCGAACGAAGCCGCCTACGTGAACTGACGCCGCAATCCCCCAAGGAGGGGGGCGTCGCAGGTGGCTACCCTCGCCAGACGAGCGATAAGGGAATCACGGAAAGCGAATCGGAGCGGGGCTTTCCTAAGCCCCGTTTGTCCCGATTCATCGGGACCATGTGCGATTGCCACTTGCGTGGCCTCGGGGCTTAGGAAAGCCCCGCTCCGATTCGTCGCTCGCATCAAGGCGAGGCTATCCACATACGGGCCGAGACGGCCCCCCTACTTGGGCTGCCCACCCAACGCCCGGCTTGGCTTTGTTTACAGCTTCCGCCAGCGCAGATTCCTATAAGCCCCCGTCGTCCGCCAGGTCGCTAATCCAAACGGCTTGGAAATCTCGATCTCGCCCGCGCGCATTCCGAGCGTTTTGCCTTCGAGTTCGAGGTTCACCATCTTCTCGTTGTCGAGGGTGATTTCGAGCTTCTCCTTTGTCACCTTTACCCGGACGGCGTACCATTGGCCGTTCTTGTAATTCTTGAACTGCGTCGTCTCATTTTCGCTCGCGTTCTCGCCGCCCACACACGAGATGCCCGTGACAGTCCCGCCCCATCCGCCTGCGACAAAAGTGACGTGCTTATCGCCAATCGGAAATGTGAAGCCGATGAAGAAGTCGTCGCCCAGCACGCGCATCGCGTCGAACGCCACTTCGTAGTCCATTGTGGCGGGCGCTTTTTCCAAATTAACGCCGGTTAAATCTCCGCCTTGCGGGAGTATGAGTTGAGCGTCTTTCACCGCGACATCGGCCTTGCCGGCGAAGTCTGTCTCCTTCCAATTTCCCAGCGCCTTGCCATCGAAAAGCGGCGTCCATTCATCCTTCGCCGACACCGGACTAGCCGCCAGCAGCGGACGCAATTTCGCGAGCGTGGCGGGGACTGCCTGCCACGGGTTCAGCTTCTCTTCAAACTCCAGCGTCACAAAACCCTGATAGTTCGCGGCCTTCAGGATGTTCACGAATTTTTCCAGATCCGCGTGCGTCTTTTCCTTCGCGCCGCGCATTTGGATTTCGGTCTTAATCTGCACATTCACCGCGTAAGGCGCGCACTTTGCGAAATCGCCATACGGGTCGTCCGTGTGAAAGTTGCCGCTGTCCAAATTGATGCCCACCCACGGAGACTTCACCGCCTTCACAATATCGATGAGGTCCGCTGCTTCCGCGACGATTCCGTGGTGGTTTTCGATGCCGAGAAAAATGCCACGTTTGCCCGCATACTCTGCGCATTCTTCGAGCTGCGCGATGCAGTCTTTTTTCGCCACTTCCAGCGTTCCGCCCTTCGGCACCGAGCCCGCAAATACACGGATATGCGGCGCGCCCATCAGCACGGCTTTGTCGATCCATTCCTTCACATACGCGATTTGCTTGTCGCGCTGGGGCCCTGCGGGATTCGTAAACGTGTTGCCCACGCTCGTGCCGCTAATCGACACGCCGCGCAAATGCGCAAGACGGCGGATGGCGAGCAACTGCTCGTTCGAGACATCCTTCGGAAAAAAGTAGCTCGTCAGCTCCGCGCCATCGACGCCCCACTCCGCACAATGGTCGATGAACTTCTCCATCGTCAGCGTGCGCTCACCTTCCACCGGCTCCTGCTTGGACGAGGAATGCATCATGTAATTCCGAAAAGAGTAAGCCGCCAACCCGAGTCGGAGCCGCGGCCCGCTGCGCTGAAAGGGCTCCACCGCTACCGCAAAAGGTGCGAGCAGACTTGTGGCGATAGTAGATTGGAGAAAACGACGACGATTGATCATGCCGCGAACAAAGCCGAAACGCGCAGGCCGTGCCAGCCTTTCATGAGCGTTCTCGAGAATCCCGACACACACAATCTTCGCCGCTCGTGTGCGCAGGGCCAAATTTCGGCGACCGGCTGCAAATCTGTTCGCGCTCGTTGCAAGACTTCCACGTGCCTGCGCCGGAACGGTGGGCCTAGGCCGACTATTTCTGAGCGGCGCGGGCTTCGGCGGCTTCGAGGCGCAGCTTTTCGAGGCGGGAGAGTGGCCTCGGTGGCGCGGCGGGTGCGGCCGCGGGAGCTGCGGCTGCTACGGCGACGGGCGGGGCGGCGTTCGGTTTTGGCGCGGGCGGTTCGTCGATGCGGAGCACGCCGCCACCGCCGATGTTGTGGACGATCGGCTCGCCGTCTTTCATCACGATGACTTGGCAGAAGAGCGACTTGTGCTGGCCGACCGGTGCGTCGGCGGCGAGGGCTGCGTTGAAGGTCACGTCGGCGCTCGCTTTTGTAATAGGCAGCGGATTTTTCTCGATGGTCACTTTTGGAGGGAGCCCGACGAGCTGCACCTGCGCTTCGCCGTCGAATGGCTGCAATTGCTGAATCTTGCACAGCACCGGCGAAGGCTTGCCCTGCTCGCCTGCGGCCATGGGAATCTGCATCGCGAGGAATGGCGCGGAGACCGTGACTGTCGCGAGTTGCGAGGATGTCCACACGGGGCCTTTGCCGGCGTCGCTCAGCGCGAGGATGGCGATTTTCCATGCACGCAGCGCGGCGTCGCCGTTCGCGTTCAGCGGATACATCACCTCGGTCTGGCCCTCGGGGATGACGACTTCATTGGCCGAGCCGACGCCCGGCGGATTCCACAACATGCGCAGCGTGATGGGTGCTTTGAAGCCCTCTTTGCGCGTGGCGATGACTTTGAGATTCATCGCGCCGCTTTGCACGAGCGGCACCTTCGGCTCGACGATGTTGATTTTGAAAGGGACATCCTCCGTCACCGCGACGGCCATGCGATCGACCGGCTGGCGGTAATAGATGGTGTTGTTCGGCGGGCCATAGACGAGCTCCAGCGACTGCACAAAACCGCCGGTGATGGCTTTGTTCTGCACGTTTTCCCCAGCGAGCGGCGTGAGCTTCGCGGCGACTGGTGCCTCGGCGGTTGCCTCGAAAACGGCGACTGCTTCGTTCACATTTCCGGCGATGACATCGTTCGTCATCGTCACGCCCGCGGGCAGCTCCGGCGCGGTGAAAGCAACGTCGCCCGCGAAGTCAACGCGGCCCACGCGGATGAGCGTCGCAAAGCGATTGCCGCGCGCGACGGAGACCGTGTTGCGCTCCTGGCTGTTGCGCGCGTACTCGGGGATTCCGAGCGTCAAGCTCGCGGCGACCGGCTTGAATTCCACTCGATAGACATACTCCGGCCCGCCTTTTTTAAGGTGGTCGCGCACCCCCACGAGATACTCGCCATCCGCCGGCGCGGCCCAGCGCACCTGGCTGTCGGGCCCGCCCGCGTCGTCGTTGTCGGCGATTTGTGCGCCGTCACCTTTGTGAATCGTGAGCACGGAATCCAGCGGCGAACGCACCCCGCGAGCGACGCAGCGCACGTCGAACGTCTGCCCGGCCTTCGCGGTGAAGCGGAAGAAATCAATGTCTTCCGCCTTTTCGATGATGCCGTTGAACGCCAGCGGCAGCGGCTCGGCGGTCTTCGTCGCCTCGGCGGCGGCGTTGTTCGGCTCGACTTCGAGCACGTTGCCAAAAGGCACGACGCGCAGCTTGTTCGGCGACGGAACGGACTGGCCGTCCTGCACGAGCGAGTAGTCGAAATCGCCGGTCTTGTCCGGTAGTTTGATTTTCTGCGTCACGAGCCCGCGCACATCGCCGAGCAGTTTCACTTCGAGTTCCTCACCCGCTTTTCCGCCCGCCGGATACGCCATGAGCGGACGCGGCGCTTCCCCAACGTGGAGGATGTAGCGGCTCCCGCCATTCCCCGCGTAACTGCTCTCGCGCACTGCGATGACATACGTGCCGTCTTCCGGCGCGATGACCGATGCGACGGGGTCCTGTAGCGCGAGCGCCGAGTCGTCACACACCGCGAGTTCAAAGCGCTTCATGTCGAGAATCGCCACGTAGCAATCGACGAGTGCCGACCCGAGCCGCATCGCCTCGACTTCCGCCGTGATGCGCTGGCCTTTCTTCGCCTCCACCAAATAGTAATCAATGTCCTCGTTGTCCGCGACGCCGTGGACGCTCGTGTTCAGCGCGACTTTCTGCGGCGCGGCGAAGTCGTTGTTCGGCTCCTTTTCATCCGCGACGGGATATTGCCCGACGGAAAGCGTCGCCGCCTCCGTGATGCCGCCCGCAGTCCGCACGCGCACGATATGCGTGCCGAGCCGCGTCGCCGGGTCCGCCTTCAGCTTCACTTTGAGCTGCGCCGGGTTCGTGCCGTCCATCGAGACGACCGTGAAACCCGGCTCGTAAAACAAAATCTCCTGCGCGTCGTTGAGCCGCGCGCCGTTGAACAGCGCCTCCGCTTCCGTCCCCCGCTGGATGCCGCGCGGCGTGATGCTCGAAAGGTTTGGTGATGCTGCGTGGAGGATGCTTGCGCAAAAAAACAGCGCCAGCGCCGCGAGCCAACTTTGGGATTTCGGATTTCGGATTTCGGATTTCGGATTTGGGTGCGGTTGCCCTTCGGAGACCTTGTTTTGCTTGGATGTGGGCCAAATCATAAATCGGAAATCAGAATTCATAAATTGGCCTAAGCGATGAGGTCTTTGAGTACCTTGCCGCCGTCCACGATTTCGATCGGACGGTCGCCGGGCGCCATGAGTTCCTTGTCGGCGACGATGCCGAGCTGGTTGTAAATCGTTGTCGCGAAATCCTCGACGGTGAGCGGCTTCTCGTCCGGCTCCGAAGCGGTCGCGTCCGACGAGCCATACACGTAGCCCTTCTTGATGCCGCCACCCGCGAGCACCACGCTGAACACCTTCGGCCAATGGTCGCGTCCGGCGGTCGCGTTGATTTTCGGCGTGCGGCCGAATTCGCTGCTCACGACGACGAGCGTCGAATCGAGCAACCCGCGCTGAGCGAGGTCCGTGATGAGCATCGCAAACGCCTGGTCGAACGGCGGCATCTGGCCATTGATGGCCCCCGCGATGTTGTCGTGATGGTCCCAGCCGCCAAACGTCAGCGACACCATGCGCACGCCCGACTCCACGAGCCGCCGCGCGAGCAGCATCCGCATCCCCGCCGCATTCCGCCCGTACGCATCCTTCAGCGCATCCGGCTCCGCCTTCATATTAAATGCCTCGCGCGCCTCCGCCGAACTCAGCAGCCCGTAAGCGCGCTGGTAGAAAGTGTCCATCGCATCCAGCGCGTCCGATTTCTCCAACGTGCGGAAATGCGAGTCCACCGACTGCAGCATCGTCTTCGCTTTCGCAAACCGCTCGGGCGAAACGCCACCCGGCAGCACCAGATCCTTCACCTGGAAATTCGCATCCGCCGGGTCCGATCCCAGCGAGAATGGTCCATACGCCGAGCTGAGATACCCGCTGCCCGCAAACTCATTCGGCATCGACGGTACGCACACGTAAGGCGGTAGATTCTTGCGCGGCCCGAACTCGTGCGAAATCACGGAGCCGAACGACGGATACGACAACGCCGGACTCGGTCGGTAGCCCGTGAACATATTGTGAGTCCCGCGCTCATGCGCCGCTTCGCCATGCGTCATCGAGCGGCAGACCGTGATCTTATCCGCAATCTGCGCCGTCTTCGCGAGGTTCTGCGAAAAAAGCATACCGTCCACCTTCGTCGCGATCGACCCCAGCGGCCCACGATACTCCACCGGCGCAAACGGCTTCGGGTCCCACGATTCCTGATGCGCCATACCGCCCGGCAGGAAGATATGGATGATGCTCTTCGCCCGCCCTTCCTTCGATTCAAAGAACTTCGCCTCGCCCCGTGCCTTCATGCGGAAGAAATCCCCAAGCGTCAGCCCCAGCCCCGCCACCATGCCGACCTGCAAAAAGCTGCGCCGTCCCATCCCGCGCGGACGGAGAAAGTGCATCGGGTCATCATTCCAAGTGCCGGTGATCTTCGATTGGTCGTTTGTATTCATATCAATGGTGTGAGTTGCGCGATTCCGTGGGGTCTCGCAATTTAAAAGACTGAGATTAAAAAGTCCGGACAGTTTACTCTGTTAGAAGATTAAACATGTTTGCGGACGTTGGGCGGTGCGGCTTGACGCCTCGGCAGGGGAGATTATTGCGCCGCCGGATTTCATCGCACCCGTCATGTCTGGTGGGCGGATTCTGCGAATAAATGTTTCCCTGATAGACAAATCGGACGTTTTACACCGCTATACGCGGGCAAATTTCATGTCGAACAACACTCAGGAAATCACCAACCGGGTCAAGGAACACACGCCGTGGGTCGAAGGGCTCCAGCGCGAAGTCGCCCGCGTCGTCGTCGGTCAGCGCTATCTCATTGATGGCCTGCTCATCGGACTTCTCACCAACGGCCACGTCCTCCTCGAAGGCGTGCCGGGACTCGCCAAGACACTCACCGTCAAGACGCTCAGCTCCGCGATTCGCACGGGCTTCAGCCGCATCCAGTTTACGCCCGACCTTTTGCCGGCGGACCTCATCGGCACGCTCATTTACAATCCTCGCGAGGGTGTGTTCACCACGAAGAAAGGGCCGATTTTTTCCAATCTCATCCTCGCCGACGAAATCAACCGCGCCCCAGCGAAAGTGCAGTCGGCTTTGCTCGAAGCGATGCAGGAGCGGCAGGTGACGCTCGGCGACACAACGCATAAATTGCCCGACCCGTTCCTCGTGCTCGCCACGCAGAATCCGCTTGAGCAGGAAGGAACTTACCAGCTCCCGGAAGCGCAGCTCGACCGGTTTTTGCTCAAACTGAAGATCGGATATCCGAGCAAGGTGGAAGAGCGTCAAATCCTCGACCTCATGGGAACGAGCACGCCGAAGCTCGACGTGTCGCCCGTGGTCGAGCCCGA
>JAYTMG010000214.1:0-7898 GCA_043728745.1 Verrucomicrobiaceae bacterium | reverse complement strand
TTCTTCGGCGTTTTGACGGTGTCGGCGGTGTGCGGTGAAATTGCGCTGGCCAGAAATGCGGCTGCGGCTGCGAGCGAGGTGCGAATCATGTACGATATTTCATGCAGCAAAATCGGCATTTCCGCAAGCCGGAAGAGACATTACGACTTGCGGCGCTGCATGCCACGTCTTGCGTCGTCACAAAAAAGCCCCGTTCTCTCGCGAGAACGGGGCTTTTTGAATGACGAACAATCAAACCGGTTGCCCGGTGTCGTGTCTCCGGTGCTATGGCACCGCGATATGGATGAGGTGTTGTGCTCCGAGTGTGTCCGTCGCTTTCACGATCACTCCGCCGCCGCCGTTGAAGCTGCGGGTCTGCGCGGGGCTTCCGGGAACGCTGGAGAGTACGGAGAATGTCTTCACCATACTCGTGCCAATGAGATCACCTTCTTGCAACAGGAGGCGTAGCGAGCCGAGGCTGTCCGTCGCCCAAAGACCCACATCGTTCGTAGGGAAGATGTTGCCGGGGCCGGGGGCTACGGTGCCGGTTTTGCTGTGCATCGCGGCGACGAAGATCGGTCCGCGCGAGCCTTCGGGAAGGGCGAGCGAGCTGAATTTCTTCCATTGCGCGCCTGCGGGTGCTTCCGGCGGTTGTGCGCCTTCGCGGGCGACGAGGCTGAGCCCATTGGTCGAATCACTGCGCCAGATACCGTCGTTGTTTGTCGCCCCGATGCCGGCGGGGGTATTGGTTTTCATCGTGCCGAAGAAAGCCACGCTGCGATTTGCTGCGTTCACAGGGTCTTTGAGTGCGGAGAAGATTCCGCCGCTGATTCCTGCCCCGTCGCCCTTTGAGACGATGCGGGCCAGGCTGAATGCGTCGTCTTCGGCGAAGATCGCGACATTGTTCGCCGCAGTCGCTGTGCCTGTGAGTGACTTCACCGTGCCGAGGAATGCCATCGCAGTGGATGCTCCGCTTTGCGTGGGGATTCCAAAGCTTTGCCAGAGCGCGCCAGCACCGTAATCAGGCGCCGAGCCGCCCGTTACATACGGGAAGCCGCTGGTTCCGGTGCGGTTGATGTAACCATCCGCCAGTCGTTTGTCCGCCAGCGTCACGCGGCACATCAGATAATCCGTTCCATTGTGGGCGACTCCATTCCCTTGTCCCGGCGAGCCGGGCCGTGCGACAAGTGCATTGATGGTCTTGATCGTGGAGCCGAGCAGCGGACCCCCTTCGCGGAGTGCAAGGGCAGTCGCGGAATTGATGCGGTCGAAGACCCACACTCCGGAATCATCGAGTTTTGTCACACCGCCGGGGCCGGGTGCGCCAGTGAGGCCGGTCGTCTTACTCGCCAGCGTCGCGGTAAAGGCCACGCATGTGGAGTCCATTGCCACGGAGATGAAAGAGCCCCACTCCGGCAGGGGATCGACGCCTGGCGGCACCACTGCTGCTGCCGCTGCACCCGTGGCGACTCCGCCTTTGCGGGCGACAATAACTGCTGCGCCGGGGCCTGCGCCGTCCGCATCGAGGTAAATCGCCGAATTGTCCGCGGTCGCCACTGCGCCTGTCGTCTTTGGAGCGTTGGACAATGATGCGAGCCATGCGATGGAGCCATCCGGCGCGAGCAGCGGGTCTTTGATGGTGCTCATCACCGCGTTGGTGATGCCCGGAGCCGGGCCGCCCTTTTTCGCCACGATGCGCATCGTTCCGGGCAAATCCGCGACGTCAAAGCCGAAGATCGCTGTTGTGCTCACCGTGCCGTCTTTGTAAGTCGCCAGCACGGTGCCTTTCCCTTCGTCATTAATGGAAGGTGCGCCGAAGCTCACCCAGATCGCCGCCGCCGGGATGCCGTTGGATCCTGCACCGGGGACTGCGCCGCCTTTTTTTGCCAGCAATGTGAGCACCGGGTCCGTAGGAACGAGGACATAGGTAAATAGGCCCGTTCCGGTCCCGGTTCCGCCCGGCGTGGTCACTGCGACATCCACCACGCCCGCTCCGTGAGCGCTCGTGGTTGCCGTGATTTCCGTGGGCGAAATCGTTCCGATGGTCGCCGCTGTGCCGCCAATCGTGACTGCGGATGCGCCTGTGAAGTCTGTGCCGGTAATGGTCACATTTGTGCCGCCCAGCGTGGTGCCGCTTGACGGAGAAATCGCTGTCACAGTCGGTGGTAGCGCGCTGGTGGTAAATGTGCCGACGCTCGTGTAGCTCGTCCCCACGCTATTCGTTGCGTATGCGGCGAAGGTGTAGGGAGTTCCAGGCATGAGGCCCGTCGCGTTAATCGTGAAGATGCCCGTGCTGTTTGTGCCGTTAGGGACGTTGGTCACATTTGGCTCGCCGATGGTCGGCGTGGAATCGTCGGCCGTCTTTGCCAGGACCACGCCCCGGCCAAGAATCGCAGTGCCGCCATCGGCAGTCACGTTGCCTCCAAGGGTTGCGGTGGTAGTGGTGACTCCGGACTGTGTCGCGGATACGATTGTCGGAGCGCTGAGCGGTGTGCCCTGCAAGGCGAGTCGATCGAAGAGAATATTCTCGCCGACGATGTTCGTGAACGCGCGGATTCGCACTGTCAGTGCATTGGCTGAAGGAAGATTGAACGTGAACGTTTGCAGGGCGGCGGTGAGCAATGTGCCATTGCCAAGATTCGTAGCGTCGCCCGGAGTCGTGTCCTGGCGCATATTTCCTTGCGCAGCGGAGTCCGGGTAAAATGCGAGTACGTTTTGGAATGGGCCGCCATCAGCGCTCACTTCGACCCTCAGGAAATCCGGCACGGTCGCGTTATTGTCGTAAACAGCACCGCCGCCCGCAGCTACGCGTAACTCGCCCGTGATATTTGCAAGCGCGGTTGCGTTGAGATTGAATGTCACGAGTTCCGTGAAATCGGGGTTGTCGTCCACGTTTTCCACGCCGAAGGCAAAGGTGCCGTCGAGGCCCGCGACCGCGCCGGGCTGCGTGCGTGCAAACATCGAAGGCGGGCTGGAGAATCCACCATCCACCGAGTAGCGCGTGCCGCGTCCATCGGTCTCGAAACTCTCCACAAACGGAATGGATTGAGTTGCGATGTTGTCCACTACGTTGATGTCGCGAATCGGGCTGTTGCTGGGGTTAATTCCGTCGCTCGTGAGGAACGTCACACGGCGGACGGAGGTCGATGGATTGACGAGATTCGTGTTCCGATAGGTGACGCTGCGGAGGACTGCCTGATAGTCTGCAATTGGGGCGCTTCCCGTGATTGCCAGTGTTCCCGTGGCTGCCGTGTAAGCGATATTCCCCGCCAGCAGCGCTCCCGATGGATTTGCTGCGAGGACGTCTTCGCCGGAAGCGAGAGCCTGCGAGATGATGACTGAAGCCGAGGTAAGGTTTGCGCTATCGGTGTCGCTGACCGTCAACGCCGGGGCGAGCGCTGCCGCTGCTCCACCCTCTGTGAAAATAAGATTTGGCGCAGGCACTCCAGCGATGACGGGAGGGTTCGTAGCGGCGCTCTCGCCGAAAATGCGGATGTCGTCGAACGCGATGTATTCCCCAGTTGCGTTGCTGTGCAGGGTGACTTTAACAGCGACTGTGTTTCCCGTCGGGATCGCATAAGTGAAATCCTGAAACGCCGCAGTGAGCGGGTTGACGGTCGAGTCACCCAAATTGTTTCCATCCGCATCGAAAGTGAGTGTGGACGGAAAATCAAAGACACTCGGAGAGAATTGGGCGATGCGCTGAAAAGCGCCGCCGTCGATGCTGACATCGACACGGATAAAGTCGACGGCAGTAGGCGCATTCCCAAAGTTTTCGTACTGTGCCGGGTCTGTGCTGCGGCCTGGAGCGGCGAGTTTGATGCGCACCTGGTTATTGATCTTTCCTGCGATATTGACGGCATTAGTCGTCAGCGATTGCATGGCCGGGACGGCAATGCCTCCGCCCGTGCGGGGTGAGTCGATGTCTTCGACGCAGAAGATGAAGGCACCATCGGCTCCTGCCAAAACACGCGCCGGTTCAATTTTGGTGCCGTTATTTGGGATGACCGAGAAGAAGTCGGTCTGAGTCGAGATACTCGTCTCGAAAAATTGCGGAGCCGAGGTCGTAAATCCAATTCCGACGCCTTCGAAAGACTCTTGGGCGATCAGCGTAGGAACGGCGATTGCCGATGGTGATGCCGCCACACAGAGGAGGGCGGCCAAGTAAGTATAGAGTGGTTTCATAAAAATCTGTGAGACGGTTTGAGATGTGGAAGAAAGAGGAGACGCGAGCCGCTTCCGAAGAAGCGGCCCGCGCTCAAGGACAAAGGAGCTTAGTTACGTGAAGGGAAGATACCCTGAAGGGCGATACAGAAATTGAACGTCAGAAATGGTGGCAACACTGGGATCGGCGCTCCGCTACCAGTAGGAGTTGTCGTGCCGGTGACTGCGATCGGTGCCATGTCGCCGGTCCTGGCTCCCGGTGCTGCATAGTTTTCCGACGTGCCGCTGCTGGCGGGAATATTCCCCACAGGGCTGTCCGAACTTCCCGGTCCGGATGTTCCGCCCATGGCCCCGGTTGCGCTGATTCCGTGTGTGTGAGGTGGCAGGTTTGGGATGCCGATTGCGACCGTTTCTGCGCCGCCAGCCTGGCCCTGAGGGTGGTTCGCGGAGAAGTGCATGGGGACGCGGCCCTGTAGATTTGGCAGGTTGAAGTTCGTAGTGCCATTTCCACCATAGGTGGTTCCCAAAAGTGCGAACAGCGCGCTGTTTTGGGCGATTGACAGGGACTGTCCGTTACAGAACGCCCAGCCTTGCGGCTGGAAGTTGAAGCCGAATAGGCAGATTTGACCGAGGAAGGATTCCATTGTGTTGTTTAGTTAGTGGTTGAGTTGTTGGTTTGTGCTGAGGAAAACCGGCTGTAAATCACACGGGGTCTTCGTTTTCGCGAAGCCACGAGTTCATCCGAGGAAAGTCATTGGTAAGGCCATACCATTGCAACATGGGCACGCCTGGTCCGCCGGGCGGGAGACCCGAGGAAAATTGTTCGATCAATTGCGTTCCACCACGTTTGTATCCACCTTCATGAAAGACGATACTCGGATCGATCCCGGCGCTCACCGCGGCGGCGTATGACCAAGCAAGTGCCGCCATTTCCTCCGCAGGGGAAATGGCAAGTTTTCCCGATAATAGACTGCGCCGGGAGGGCGGTGCCAAAGCGATGTGAGCGGCTTCATGCAAGATGTCGCCGGGCCATTTCAATTGCGAGGGGTCGATCAGCAGCTCCCCTTGGTCGATTTGGAGACCCGGCAAAAAGCCGGGCTCCGAGAGCGCCTTGCGGCGGCACGGAATTCCTTTCCCTGCAAGAAAAGCGGTCATTTGATCGATTACATTAGTCATCACGCGATAGAAGTTTGACGATCGAGTGGTGTCGGGACCGAGTCGCCTGTCAGGATGAAGATCTGCACGGTGATTCCATCGCGCTGAAACGACAGCCTGTTGCCGGACGCCCGCACTTTCACGCCCAGCCCAGCGAGATTCCCGCGACTGGAGCCAAAAGCGACCGGATCAGCCATTGCACAGTGGAGTTCGATATCGCCGCCTTCCTTCATAACTCGTGTAAGCGTCGTCGAAAAAGGGCGAAGCCTGCTTTCCAAAGTCGTGGTCCAATCTTCCATCAGAACTCCTAAACCGAATCCATCCGCCGGGGATATTGCGAGCACTCCCAGCGTTGAGAAACATACCTTGAGGAATCCGCGACGTTTTTTATGTGTAAATGTCATAGTCTGGCTGCGGCAGATTGAGATTCCGCTATGGCAAAGCAAGCGGAAATATCACTACGTGTTCAGCGTTCAAAGATTGACATTACGGTATCGCCATGATCCGTTTTGCTAGTCTTCATTGCAGCGGGTTCAACGTCGGCACACGCTCGTAAATCAACATCAGCAATCGCATTTTTTAAGCTCCGCGACCGTAAACCGCGTGGACCCGAAATGGCTAAATAGCTGAATTCAAAAGCGGATCAGGTTCTCAAAAAAGAGGAAGCTGGACGCGAGCGGACGCCGCGAGAATTGCGCGATTCGGAGCAGGCCAAAATGGCGGCGTTTTTGCTGCGCGAGCTTGGCGAGGGTGGTGTGTCTTACTGAGTTTTACGGTGAGTCCGCGCGTGTTCTTCGCAGTGGATCCGTGCGACGTGCGCAAGGAGTTTGATGCCCTGCACGGAATTGTCCTTCGAGCGGCTCGCGGAGGATGAAATAGTCGAGCCCCCGGATTATACAGCAATTCATGGACGTGGTGTGTCCCTCCGCGCTTTTGTGAATATAAGAGGCAGTCTCGCCAACCCGCCTGAGACAAATTGAGACATTCCACGGCCTCGCTTTCATGCCTCACCCCAATAAGGGGCAGGTTGCTCCCGTGAAAGGAGCTTGGCGTTTTCGGGGTTGGCGGGTTGTGGATGAGGGCGAGCCGCGCTCACACCATATCTGACTCCATGAAAATACTTCTGACACTCATCGCTCTTCTCTTCGCCATGCCCGACCCGGCGACTGCGGCATCTGGAGATGACAAGATGACGATGCCCGACTTCACCAAAGGCGAGGCCATTCCCGCCAAGGCGAAGCACGACTGGAATCTCGGTGCCACCGGCGCGCGCGGCTGGATGTTTTGCGATAAGATGGTGACTACTGATGCGCGGCAGGTCGCGATTACCAAAGTCGAAAAAGACTCGCCTGCGGATGGTATTCTTGCAGTCGGTGATGCGCTTCTCGGCGTAGGCGGCAAGGCGTTTTCATACGACCCGCGCACGGAACTAGGCAAGGCGCTCTCGGCAGCAGAATCGGACGCTGGCGGAGGGAAGCTGGCGCTCACCCGCTGGCGCGCAGGCAAGGCGGAGGAAGTCGTATTGAAACTCGCGGTGCTCGGCAATTACAGCGCTACCGCGCCCTACGGATGCCCGAAATCGAAGCGCATTTTCGCGCAAGGGTGCAATTTGCTCGCCACTCAAATGGCGGCTCCGGATTACGCCAAAAAATTAAACCCCATCACCCGCTCGCTCAACGCGCTCGCCCTGCTTTCCAGCGGCGATCCGGCGCATTTGCCGCTCGTGAAAAAGGAGGCGCAGTGGGCGGCGGACTACTCGGCAGGCGGGATGCAGACGTGGTATTATGGCTATGTGATGATGCTGCTTTCCGAATACGTCATCGCGACGGGCGACCAGTCGGTGATGCCCGGCTTGAAGCGGCTTGCGCTGGAAGCCGCAAACGGCCAGAGCGCGGTCGGCTCATGGGGACACAGGTTCGCGATTCCCGACGGTCGCCTCCCTGGCTACGGCATGATGAACGCTCCGGGCGTACCGCTCACGACTGCACTGGTGCTGGCCCGCGCGGCTGGCGTGAAGGACGCGGCGGTGGACCGCGCCATTGAGCGCAGCGCCCGCTTGCTGCGGTTCTACATTGGAAAAGGCGCGATACCCTACGGCGACCACTCCCCGTGGACGCAGACGCACGAAGACAACGGCAAGTGCGGAATGGCAGCCGTCCTTTTCAGCGTACTCGGCGAGGCGAAAGGCGCGGAATTTTTCTCCCGCATGAGCGTCGCCTCGCACGGTGCGGAGCGCGACGGTGGACATACTGGAAACTTCTTCAACATGGTCTGGTCCATGCCCGGCATCGCCCTGTCCGGCCCGCAGGCGACGGGTGCTTGGATGCAGGAATTTGGCGGCTGGTATTTCGACCTCGCGCGGCGTTGGGACGGCAGCTTCGCCCACCAAGGTCCGCCGGAGCCGGGCAACGACAGCTACGCCGGATGGGATTGCAGCGGTG
Organism: Verrucomicrobiaceae bacterium; assembly: GCA_043728745.1. Lineage (GTDB taxonomy): Bacteria > Verrucomicrobiota > Verrucomicrobiia > Chthoniobacterales > Chthoniobacteraceae > SXWH01. Next base: position 159 of record JAYTMG010000214.1, on the reverse strand, counting down.
CCTACTTGCTCGCCTACGCGATGCCGCTGAAGAAAATCCACCTCACCGGCAAACGCCCGGGCGCTGTCCCGCAGCTCGCCGCCACTGCCGCGCAATCGCTCATCCTCGACGGGCGCGGCTGGAACAACAAAGACCGCAATAGCGCCTACGACGCACTCA
>JAYTMG010000213.1:0-1129 GCA_043728745.1 Verrucomicrobiaceae bacterium | reverse complement strand
CACCTGCTTCTGGCCCGTGATGGTCAGCACGCCGTCGGTGATTTTCTTTTCGATCTTGTCGTAGTTCCCGCGTTCGAGGGTCTCGATGCCTTCGATGCGTTCGAGGATTTCGTTCCGGTTCTTGTCCTTGGCAAAGGTGGTCCACGTCACCTTCTCCGGCGGATGCAGCTCGGTCTCCTGCGTGCCGGTGTAGTCGTAGCCGCGGATGACGCGCCGCACGCGCTCGGCGGTGAGCGTGTCGGCGTAATCCTCCGTCTCGCACAGGATGAAGCGCCGCTTCCCGCCGTCCTTCGCGTTCAGCGCCAGCACCGCGTGCGCCGTCGTCCCGCTCCCGGCGAAGGAGTCGAGGATGAGGGAGTCTTTGTCAGTGGAAATTTCGAGGATGCGTTTGATGAGGCCGACCGGCTTCGGAGTGTCGAACGGAGCGCCTTCCCGAAACAGTTGCTTGATTTCCAGCTTCGACGTTCGGCTGCTGCCGACCTCCGTGTTGTAGAAGATGGTTTCCGGCGGCATCCCGTCGCTGCTGTCGGCATAGATGCGGAAGTAAGGAACGTGTCCGGCGTTTGTCTTCTTCCATTCGATTCGTTCACCCTCTCTCTTCTGTTTGTCTCGGCCCCAACGCCACGACCCGTCCTCGCCATTTTTCATCTTCGGAAAAACCTCCGTCCCGTCAGGAGCGATCATCGGAAAATATAGACTTGGTGCGGCGGCGCGGGATTCGCCTTTTCCGCCCATCATGCGCAGCGGCTTCAAGTAATACTTCCGACCGTTTTCATCTTCCTTGTCGTAGTGGTCGGGCGGTTCGCCATTCTCCGATTGGAGCCGGTGAAATAGCACGGACTCCATCGCCTTGGCGTAAACGAAAACGTGATCGTGTCTGGACGAGAAAAACTCCGTGTCCATTCGTGGGCTGTCAGCTTTCTCCCAAATCACATTCGCAAGAAAATTTTCCTCGCCGAAGATTTCATCAAGCAAGCACCTGCCACGATGGGATTCGTTGTCGTCGAGACTGACCCAAATTGTTCCCGAATCGGCGAGGAGTTCTTTGAGGAGCTGGAGGCGGGGCCACATCATGCAGAGCCATTTGTCGTGGCGCTGGAGGTCGTCGCGCTCGACGGGGTTGGCGGCC
>JAYTMG010000212.1:0-1872 GCA_043728745.1 Verrucomicrobiaceae bacterium | reverse complement strand
GACGATGGTGTAACGGCCCTTCAGCTCGAACATCAGCTCCTCGATGGCGCGCGTGCCGTTCACGTCGAGCGCGCTGCACGGCTCGTCCATCAAAATGATTTCCGGCTTCAAGGGCAGCAGGCGCGCGATGCAGAGCTTCTGCTGCTGTTCCAGTTGCAAGCCGATGGCCTTGAACTGGAGGCGATCCTTGAGATCTTTCCAGAGGCCGACTTCGGTGAGGGCTTTTTCCACCGCGTCATCGTAGTCAGATTTCTTCAACCCCTTGTCGTCGTGGATGCGCAGGCCGAAGACGACGTTTTCATAGACGGAAATGGGCAGCGGATTCGGACGCTGGAAAACCATGCCCACGCTCTTGCGAAGTTCGATGAGCGAGACGTCGGAGTCGTAAATGTTTTTGCCAAGCAGCTTGATCTCGCCAGTCGTGGTCACGTAGCCGTAGCGCTCGTTCACGCGGTTGAAGCAGCGGAGCAGGGTGGTCTTGCCGCAGCCGCTCGGGCCGATGAGCGAGGTGATCTGGCCTTTCTTGATGTTCGTGGTGATGCCGAGCAGCGCCTGGAACTTGGCGTACCAAAGTTTGAGGTCGCGCGTGGTGATGGCGTATTCCACGGCGGCGGGCGGATTGAGAGTTGCGGTTGTCATCCAAAAATTCCGTTCACGTAATCGCGCGTGCGCTGATCCTTCGTGTGCTCGGAAAACATGACCTCGTTCGTGTCGAGTTCGATGATGTCACCGTTCCACAGGAACATCGTGCGTGCCGCCAAGCGTCGCGCCTGCTGCACGAGATTGGTCACGAGGATGATCGTCATGTCCTTCTTCAATTCCTTGAGCACGTCCTCGATGCGCATGGTGGTCACGGGATCGATGGCGATGGAGAATTCATCGAGACAGAGGATTTCCGGTTGATGCGACAACGCGCGCGCGATGGTGAGGCGTTGCTGCTGACCGCCGCTCAATTTCGTGCCGAGCGAGTCGAGGCGGTCCTTTACCTCATCCCAAAGCGCCGACTGGCGCAGACATTTCTCCACGTGGGCATCGAGGAACTTTTTGTCGTTCACGCCGGACGAACGAGGAGCGAACGCCACATTTTCGTAAATCGTCAGTGGCAGTCCCACGGGCAGCGGCGCGACCATGCCGATCTTGCGGCGCAGGCCGTACACGTCGCGCGTCTTCTTCACGTCTTCGCCGTCCACTTTGATCGTGCCGGTCATCTTGCTGCCGGGTGTGAACTCCAGCGTGCGGTTGATAGCGCGCAGCAGCGTGGTCTTGCCGGACTGCGCGGGGCCGATGATGGCGAAAATTTCGTTCGGCTCGATGTGAAACGAGATGCCGTGGTGAACCTCCTTGCCGCCGTAAAACGTGCGGAGGTTTTCGACTTCGATCTTTTTTGGGCCGTGGGTGCTGCTCATGTCGTTACCACTTTTTACGGGAGCGCAGATAGACGCGGAAGGCAATCGCCGCCGCGTTCACAATCAGCACCACGCCGATGAGCACAGTGGCAATGGCGTAGGGCGTGGCCGGGGGGACGTTGTTCGCCTGGGTGGCGATGTAGTAGAGGTGCATCGAGAGCGCCATGCACTGGTCCTTGATCGGGTGGTAGAGGAACAGCCCGGTGCTCTCGAGCATCTTGTAAGTGGCGACGCCGGTGAGCATCACGGGCGCGGTCTCGCCGGCGGTGCGGCTGACTTGCAGAATGACGCCGGTGAGAATGCCGCTGATCGAGTTCGGCAGCACAATCTTCCAAATGGTCTGCCAGCGCGTGGCCCCGACGTTCCAGCAGGCCTCGCGAAATTGTCGCGGCACGGCGGAGAGCGCCTCTTTCGTCGAAGCAATGATGACGGGCAGCGTCATCACGGCCAGCGTGAGCGCGGCGGC
>JAYTMG010000211.1:0-7918 GCA_043728745.1 Verrucomicrobiaceae bacterium | reverse complement strand
TCCTCTTCTTCCGTGGAGAGGAGCTTGCCTTCGTCATCCACGACAACGCGCTTGTAGTTGTCGATTCCGAAGGTTTGCTTTTGGACTTCGCCCGCAGCGGGTGGCGGTTGTTTGTAAACGGGGAAGCCTGTGTCCTCGTTTGCGGCGGTGAAGCTCGCGATGAGGAGAATGAAAGTGGGCGCTACGACGAATGCGAGCAGCCACAGAACCATGGGCGCGAGCAAGAGCCAGCCGATGATGCCGGGTTTTTTGCCCGGTGTGGATCTGGATTTTGCGGCGTTGGTTGGTTGCATGGTCCGTCAGCGAATGCGGTGCAACTGGCGCTTGAATTCTGCGCGAAGTGTTTGGTCGGATGCTTCCATTTTCGTCAGCTTCCAGCCGTGAAACCCGCGCATCTCGAAGATAAGTTTTGTATCCGACTGGTTGTCCATCGCGATGAAGACGAAAGGGGAGCGCCATCCGGTTTTTGCGATGGCGTAAGTGCTCGGGTTCGTGCTTGCGCGTGTGGCTTCCAACATCTCATCTATTTTGTCTGCGGTGAACTGGAGGTCGAGATGTGTTTCAAAGAGCGCGGCTGTTTTAGCGACGTCCATTTTCGTCTGCGCGGGTGTGGCGTGAGTGCGCAGATATTCCGATAGAAACGGGCGGAGACCTTCTTTCAGTGAATCCCGGTAAGTGATGTGGTCGGTAAGCGTGGAGAGGCTCTTTTCATCGTTCGCGGCAACGGCCTTGGCGAATCGCGACGAAGTCTCGTAGGGCGTGTAAATGAACGTTCCGAGAGCGATGAGGAAGATGAAGAAGAGTATCTTGAACATGGATGCCTCTTCTTTCCTGTTCGCTATTTCACGAGAGCTTCCATGGCTGGGTCTGCTTCAGCACCGAGCTCCACGGCTTTGTCGTAGCACCGTTTGGCTTCGACTTTGTCGGCGGGAGTCTTGGTTGCCATGACAACGGCGAGGTTGAAGTATGCGTCCGCGTATTTTGGTTCGAGCTGAAGCGCTGTTTCGAGCTCCTTTTGCGCAGCTTCCATCCAGCCTTTTTGTGCGGCAGTGATGCCGAGGTAATTGTGCGCGGTGGCGTTGCGGGAGTTGATCGCGAGCGATTTGGTGAGTGCGTTTACCGCTTCGTCGTATTTGCCTTGGCTGTAATAAACGATGCCGAGCGTACACCAGCAGAAGGAGTCCTCCGGCGCGATGGCGAGCGCTTTGCGGAAGCTGTCTTCAGCCTGCTTGAGCTTGCCGGAGCGGAACTGGACGACGCCGCGGTTTGAGAGCAAATAGAGGTTGTTCGGAACGAGCTGGAGTGCTTTGTCGTAAAGGCGCTCTGCGTCGGGATATTTCTCCCGGTCAAACGCGGCCTTCGCTTGCTCGGCGAGAGGCTTCACGTCGTCCGGCAGATTCGGCACAGCGGAGGTTTGCACGGCGTGCGAATTACCGTTCTTGCCGGCGTCGGGCTTAATCGGCTCGGTCTTCATTTCGGTGGGCTCTTTATCCCGTTTTGGAAGATCGTCGATCTTGGTCGGAGGGGTCGTCAGCTTGGCCATCTCTGCGGACTTTGGTTCCGTTTTCGGCTTCGTTTTAGGTTCCACTTGGGGCTCAGCCTTGGGTTCGACTTTGGGTTCGACTTTGGGTTCCGTTTTTGGCTCTTCTTTCGGCTCTTCTTTCGGCTCGACTGTGGGCGGCGCGGTCTCCGCTGGAGGTGGCGTGGCCTCTGCCGGAGGCGGCGTGGTCTCTACGGGCGGTTGGTCCGGGGCAGGCGGCGGCGTGGTTTCCGGTGCTGCGGACTGAAGGACTGCGACGAGCGTATTCGGGTCTTGGACGGTGAGCTCGGGCTTTTTGAAAAGCTTCCGTTCTTCGGGACGCAGCGTGACGACCGGCTGTGTGAGGAAGCCGATTTGCTTCAAAAGGACATCGGACTGGATGTGGAGCTTATCCATTTCCTTTTGGATCATCTTCTTCCGCTGCGCACGGTTGGCGTCTTCCTGGAGGACGCGCATGACGATTCCCTGGAGCAGTCGGTTTTCATCGGTCATCCGCTTCTGCTCTTCGGTGCTGGCGGTCTTGTCTGCTTTGAACTGCTGAATCTGTTTCGAGTAATCGCCAACTTTCTTTTGCAAATCGGCCACTTCTGTCGTGAGAGTGCTGCTCTTCTCGTTGGAGACTGCGAGCGCTTTTTGCGATTCGGCGACCTGCTTTTGGAGGTTCGCGATTGCTTGCTCTTTGTCCACGGAGTCGGACTTGAAAGTGAGGATCTGCCGCTCTGCGTCGCCCAGCTTTTTCATCAGCGAAGAGTTGTCGGCGATGAGCTTGTCGGTTTGCTTGTTGAGCTCTTTGAGCTTGGTGATTTCCGAGCGTGCTTCGTCGCGTTCCTTCGTGAGGATGCCGACCTTCGCGATTAATCCATCGTTCTTTTTCTTCTCTTCCGCGATGACGCCTTCGAGGTTCTTGATCTTGCCTGGGAGCTCACCGGCTTCCTGCGCTTTCGCGGCGAGGGCTTTGGCGCGGGCTGCGAGTTGCTCTTCGCGCTCGTTGGCGGCTGCGAGCTCGGTCTGCATCGCTGCGACTTTCTTGTTCGCCTCGGTGAGTTGGGTCTCCATTTCCTTCGCGCGCGCCCCGTTTTTCTCGCCGGAGTTTTTGATTTCGAGCACGTTTTTTTGGTAAAGCTCAGCGAGGTCCTGCGCTTTTTTCTGCGCGACCTCTGCGGTCTTGCGGGCGGCTGCGGCGGCTTCGAGATCCTTCTCGAGTTGCTTGTTCCTTTCGCGCTCTTCGACCAGTTCGTCGTTCGCGTTTTGGAGGTTTGTTTCGAGTTGGGTTATCCGGTTGCGAATCATGTCGATTCCGTCGCCGGTGCTGACTGCTGGGGCCTGCGGAACCTTCGAACCCTTGACGATTCTGGTCGGTTTGCCGACTGGCGGGAGGGTCTCGATCGGCGGAAGTCCAATTTCACTCGCGGGGTCGGGAGGGAGCGGCTCCAACGGTTTTTCTCCGCCCGCATCGATCGGCGGGAGCACGCTCGCGCCTCCGCCTCCCATTTGTCCCTGAATACGCTCGATGGCCTCCATGGTGCGTTTGAGGCGGAATTCGACAATGTCGGTCTGCCAGCTTGGCCACGTTTGTTTGACGCGGGTGAGCAAATTTGCCGCAGTGCGGTAGTTCGCCAATGCGCCTTTGAGGTTGCCGTTTTTCTCGTCTTCCTCGCCTTTGCGAACGATGAGGAACGCCTCGACGAACTGGCTTTGAGCGGTGGCGTCCTGCTGGGCACGGGCAGGAACGAGTGGCGCGGTGGCAAAACCGGCGAGCAGGCAAAGAATGGCAAATGTGCGGCGCATAGAAGTGTGACTTTTTTCGGTAGGGGCTTGCGAAACTAGTTGATTCGAAGCGTGCTGGCAATCAGTTCTCAGGCTTTTCCTCGTGAAGTCACAGTTACCAAATCGTCCATTCCATCATTTCACCTCATGGCTGAAGCCTGCTCAACGCATCGCTTTCGAAGCCGCGGGGACCACTGCACATCGTCTCGCATCCGGCCCTGGAGGCTGGGTGGAGCGCCTCGGAGACGATGCGATGATCTCTTATAAAGACGATGCTTCTCTGGAGGAATTCACGCACGGGCTGGATAACTGGAGCGCTGATTCCGGCTGGCGGGCGGCCAGGGTGTTTGCGCGTTTTTTGCCGATTAAGAGCGATGAGCGGATCGCGCCGACCTTGCGTTCGGGCGATGCGACGCTGCCGATGACGTCCGTCGTCACGGAGGCACACACGCGCTACGGACTCGATTTTGCAGCGGGCTACAGCCACGGGCTTTTCATCGACCAGCGCGCAAACCGCGTGCTTTTGCGCTCGGTGAATCCCACGCGGGTGCTGAACCTATTTGCCTACACATGCAGCTTCAGCGTCGTCGCGGCGCAGTGCGGGGCGGAGACGCTCAGTATCGACCTTTCTAAAAAGTCGCTGGACCGTGGCCGCGAGAATTTTGCCCTAAACGGAATCTCTGAAGAAAAACACCGGTTCATTGCCGATGATGTCCTCGACGTTCTGCCAAGGCTTGCGAAGCGCGGGGAAAAGTTCGACGCCATCATCCTCGATCCGCCTACATTTTCTCGCGGGAGTAAAGGCCGCCGCTGGCAGGTGGAGCAGCATTTCGAAGATCTCATTAATGCTGCGCTGGAACTCACCATGCCGAAATGCGCGATCCTTCTTTCGACAAACTGCGCGCGGCTCGACCCGGCGACGCTGGAGCGAAACGCCCGGTTTTGCGCGAAGCTGAACCGGCGCACGGCGGCCTACATCCGCCCCGGCACGTTGCCCGATTTCCCGCCGATGCACGGCGCGAGCACGCTGTGGATGAACGTCCGTTAGTTGATCGCGAGAGGGTTATGCCCGGCAGCGTGGGGCGTGATTAAAAGTGGAATCGAGTCAGGGCGATGGTCACGCGTGGAAATATCGATTGATGAATGTCGATTGTTGATTGTTGAAGTGTCGGATGGTGACGCGTCTCGCGAGAGGCGGAAAACTTCAACAATCAACAATCGGAGTTCATCAATCAGCAATCAGCCGGATGAATATTACAATTCCACTTTTAATCACACCCGGCAGCGTGAGTCCGTTTGAAATTCGCGTTGACGCATTTTTTCCGGCCCTCTAGGTTCCTCGCCCACTAGCTGAACCAAACCTTTAACCGAAAAACCGCACAACCCACGTTGTAAGCTGATTTTCAGCGCACAACGGGGGTTTTTTAGCCTACTATGGCCACTGAACTTTCCTACGTCCTTTTAACACCTTACACCATGCGCAAGAGCCGCACGGGTGGCATCATTTCGCGCCTGATTTCGCGCACGGGTCTCGACCTCGTCGCAGCGCGTGTCTTCACGCCGGGCGGCGAACTCACGAAGAAATTTGCCGCCGGGCAGGTTACCGATAGCGACCTGAGCCATCGCGCCGCGCAGGAGCTGATTCAGAAGTATATTCTCGCGAATTTCTCCACTGAGTCGTCTGCGACGAAGCCACGGATTATCGTGCTCGTTTTCCGCGGCGAAGATGCCGTGAAGAAGATCAAGGAGTCGGTCGGACACATCCTGAATGAGCGCACTGCTGGCGAAACGATTCGCGACACGTACGGCGATTACATCACGGATGCGCAGGGAAATGTGAGCTACTTCGAGCCGGGCGTTTTGGCCCCGCCGGATGCAGCGAGCGCCGAGCGTGACTTGCAGCTTTTTGCTGAGTATTCGGACAAAGAGGGCGGCGTGATGGACCAAGTTATTGAGTTTCCAAAGGGCGCAAATGTCGAAAAGACGTTGGTGCTCATCAAGCCCGACAACTTCCAGTTCCCCAATGCGCGTCCAGGCGGTGTGATCGATCTTTTCAGCCGCACGGGCCTCTACATCATCGGGATGAAGGTGCATCACATGAGCTGCGCGCAGGCCGAGGAGTTTTACGGACCAGTGCTCGCAGTCCTTCAGGATAAGCTGCGAGGACGTGCTGCGAGCATCGCGAAACAGGCTTTGGAGCCGAAGTTCGAGATCACTTTCACGCCGGATCAGGAGAAAGCGCTCGGAGATTTGCTCGGGCCGATCACGGGACGCGAGAACTGGGAAGACATCGTCGAGTTCATGAGCGGACGCCGTCCGAGCACATGCCCGGCGGACCTTCGCAATGCACCCGGCACGGCGAAGATCGTGGCGATCATTTATCAAGGCGTCGATGCCGTGGCGAAAATCCGCGAGGTCCTCGGGCCGACCGATCCATCCAAGGCACCGCACGGCACGATTCGCCGCGAGTATGGCCAGAGCATCATGGTCAACGCTGCACACGCCAGCGACGCCGCCGAAAACGCAGTCCGCGAAACCGGCATCATTCAGATCAACGAAAACAATTTCCGCACGCTCATCGAAGCGTCTTACGCAAAGAAGTAACCAATTTTACAATACCAACTACGCATGTCTCTCGCACACCGCTCTACCATCCTATCGCCATCTCTCACGCTCGGAATCGACAGCAAAGCCAAGGCTATGAAAGCCGAAGGCATTGACGTTTGCAGCTTCGCCGCGGGAGAGCCGGATTTCGATACGCCGGACCACATCAAGCAGGCCTGCATCGCTGCAATCAATGCCGGCATGACAAAATACACGCCGAGCGCCGGTATCCCGGAACTCCGCCAGGCCATCAGCGCCAAGTTCAAGGCCGACAACAACGTCGATTACCCGGCGAGCCAAATCATCGTCAGCAACGGCGCGAAGCACTCGTGCTTGAACGCCATCCTCGCCTGCGTCGGCGAAGGCGACGAAGTGATCATTCCCGCTCCTTATTGGCTGAGCTATCCGGAGATGGTCCGCATCGCAGGCGGCGAGCCGATCATCGTGCAGACTTCGGAAGCGAACGGCTGGAAGATGACCGCAGATGAGTTTCAAGATGCGATGTCCCCGCGCACGAAGATGGTCATTTTGAACAGCCCCGGCAACCCGACCGGCGCAGTTTACACCAAGGAAGAACTCGAAGAAATCGGCGAAGTCGCAGCGGGCGAGGACATCCTCATTCTGAGCGACGAGATTTACGAGAAGCTGACTTACGACGACGTGAAGCATGTCTCCATCGCGAGCCTCAGCAAGGAGCTCTACAACCTGACGATCACCGTGAACGGCTTCAGCAAGGCATACGCGATGACCGGCTGGCGTCTCGGCTACCTCGGCGCTCCCGAGCACATCGCGAAGGCGATCGACGCAATCCAGAGCCACAGCACAAGCGGCTGCACGAGCTTCGCCCAAAAGGGCGCGCTGGCCGCCCTCACCGGCGACCAAACGCCGGTCGAAGACATGCGTTCTGAGTTCGACATCCGCCGCCAATACATGGTGGACCGTCTATCGAAGATCGCGAAAATCACACTCGTCGCACCGCAGGGCGCTTTCTACGTCCTCGCGAATATCAGCGGCTTTGGCTTGAACTCGACGAACTTCGCGGACCGTTTGCTGAGCAAGCACCACGTCGCGGTGGTCCCCGGCATCGCATTCGGCGACGACCGCACCGTGCGCCTGAGCTACGCGACCAGCCTCGATGTCATCAATAAGGGCCTCGATCGGTTCGAAGAGTTCTGCAAAGGACTGTAAACCTCGGGTTTCACAATAATTCAGCGAAAGCCTGGTGCTCTGAAAAGGGCATCAGGCTTTTGTTTGCCCCGATGTTTCTTTGCTAAAAACGCGTCTGGAAACTCCACGGCCCCCCGCTTGCGACTAATCACTAATCACCCTGAAACCATCCCGAGAACCCCTCAATACTGCTTTTCAAGATTAAAAGGACGAATCCCAACCACGAGGAATATGCGGCGGGTAGGGCGGGTATTCTACCCGCCGCGCTGCGTATTCTACGCAGTGCCCGGTGGAGTCAATTGACGTGACCATCGCGAGCATCACGCTCAATCACTTCACCGGGTGTTGCGTAGGATACGCCACACGGCGGGCAGAATGCCCGCCCCTACCCACTGCATATCGCTCGGCGATGAACCGTCTTTTAAATTCAGGAAGACGATATCACATTACGACTGGCAGAGCACTAACGGTCTGCCCATCATTCACCAATCGCAGTATTTGGGCTCAAAGGATGGCCATCATCTCTTTGATCTGCTTCGTCGCGATGCCCACTGGCCGGTCGAGCGGGACGCCGGCGCACGCGAGTAGTGTGGTGAGCAGGTCGCCTTGATTGCCTTTCGTATCGGCGAGGAAGCGGCCGGTGTTGATGGAGCCGCCGCCTTTTCCTGCGATGATGAACGGAAGGTTTTCGCGGGCGTGTTTGTTTCCGTCTTCGAGACCGGAGCCCCACATCATGATGCAGTTGTCGAGCAGCGTGCCGTTGCCTTCGCGCAGGCTGTGCATCTTTTTCACCATGTAGGCAAATTGCGAAATGTTGAACGCGGTGATCGCCGCGACTTT
>JAYTMG010000210.1:0-4196 GCA_043728745.1 Verrucomicrobiaceae bacterium | reverse complement strand
AAAAAAACGAAATTAAACCGTGGCAAAAAAAGCAGTGGGTGATCGCGCCAAAAAGTAACGCGGAGTTTGTCGCCGCGATGGAGGACGTGCTCGAAGTCTATGCCCGCGAGCCCGACCCGGCTCGCCCGTTGGTGTGCATGGACGAATGTTCCAAACAGCTCACCCGTGAGGTCAACGACCCGCTCGCAGCCAAGCCCGGACGTTCTGCGTGCGTAGATTACGAGTATGAACGCAACGGCACGGCAGCGATCTTTTGCGCCGTCGCCCCGCATCTTGGCTGGCGGCACGTCGAGGAACGTGAGCGCCGGACGCGCGTGGACTACGCACAATTTCTGCGCAAGCTTGCCGACGAACATTTCCCGCGAGCCGAACGCATCGTGCTCGTGCAAGACAACCTCAACACCCACAACCCCGCATCGCTCTACGAGGCATTCGCACCTGCCGAGGCCGCCCGAATCAAAGCGAGGTTTGAGTTCCACTATACACCAAAGCACGGAAGTTGGCTCAACATCGCGGAAATCGAACTTAGCGTGCTTGGCCGAAACTGCTTGGCTCGGCGCATCCCAGATCGCGCCACGTTGGCTGCGGAAATCGCGGCGTGGGAGCGCGAGCGCAATCAGTCTGCCGCCCACATCCGTTGGCATTTCACCACCGCCGACGCCCGCATCAAACTTTTCAAACTTTACCCATCATTTCATGCAGGGTGAGGCACTAGACGCGCTTGTCGAATCTCAGGGTTTGCTCCGGCTGCGAGTCTGTGCGACAACTTGCGCATGTCGATCCGTTTGCTCCATCGATTCAGCGTTGAGGACTACCACCGTATGGCGGAAGTCGGCTTGATCGCGCCCGATGCGAGAGTCGAACTTTTGGAAGGAGTGATTATTGATATGATGCCGATTGGTCCACTACACGGAGGCGCTGTAAAGCAACTGAGCAACTCGCTTTTCCAGCCGACCGATGGGCGCTGGGTTGTCTCCACTCAAGACCCGCTTCACCTTGGCCCGAAGTCCGAGCCGGTTCCTGATCTGATGCTGCTCAAGCCGCGCGAGGACTTCTATGCAGCGAGCCATCCAGTCGCTGCCGATGTATTCCTCATCGTTGAAGTGGCCGACTCCTCGCTAGAGCGCGACCGCGAAGACAAGCTCCCGATTTACGCAAAGGCGGGCATCGGCGAAGTGTGGATCGTGAATCTTCCCGAGCAGCAGATCGAAATCTACCGGGCCCCGAACCCGGCTGGATACACGACGGTGCAAATCGCCCGCGCTACCGACAATGTATCGCCCCTTGCCCTGCCGGAAATTTCCTTTCCGGTAGCGCGCCTCGTGTGCCGGGCTCGGTGAGTGGCTGCTGGGTGATGAAGCCCACGGTTTCCGCAGGAAAGCGACTGCTCCGATGGTGTGTGCGTCAGCCGTTTCGGTAAGCCTAAGTTGAGGGCTTTCATGAAAGATCCGCTCCGATCCGTAGTGCCCGGCCCGTTGGAGTTTAATGGTGAATCGGAAATGCCAACGCCAACGAACAAAGGCAGGGCGCATGAAACCGAATGCCGGGATTGAAACTTGGAGCCACGGATCAAAGGCGGCGAAACCGAGAATTCGTAGCTAAATGGTCGGAGTTCGTTTGTTTTTAGCACGCGCTTTCCGGACACCGCACCAAATGAATAGTGAATCGCAGCGTTTGGGATGAAGTCCCCCGATTCTGACGGCGTTTTTACAACCTCTGATGAGCTTCTCGATGCTGCGTGGGCGTGAGGGTTTCCGTCGATACGGGGAAACTGCCCGGTTGGGAGGTAATCGACGCCGTCCACATCTCCGGTCGCGACGGCGCGCGCCAGTGGGCAAAATCATCGAAGGCAAGCACCAGCTTCGCGGCTGGTAGAGGCTTGGGACTCGGAGGAATTCGCAATTTGAATACGACAGATCTGCTGATTCCGGCTGGCCAATAAGCATCGGGGTTCACGCGTTTGCTTTGAACTACGGCAGCTCGGTGACGCGGAGGCGCATGTATTGGCGGGCGGTCGAGTTGATGGGTTGTGCGCTGCGGTAAACGACCGTCGCGGTGCCGTCGAGGTTCTCAACGGAGCTGAGCAGGACGACGTTTGCGGCGCTCCAGCTTGCGGGCGTCGCGAGGTCGGTGGTGCCTTCCACCGTGTAAGCGAGGTCGTCGGCGTTGCCGGGGCGAGTGAATGTGAACGTCGCGAATCCGCCGTTCGCGCCGAGGTCGGGTAGCTCGGCTTGGCCGCCGTTGTTCGGGTTTCCGCCGAGGGCGTATTCGAGGAAGTTGTTCAGCGAATCGTTATCGTTATCGGCGAGCGGATTCGAGATTCCATTTGCGGTGTTGAACGCTGCGAGCGTCATGCTGTCCACGCCGCCGGGCGCGCCGCCGGTGGTGGTGCTCGCGCGCCAGCTCGTGGCGGCAGTGTGGTCGGGGTTTGTGGTGGGGCGCTTCAAGACGAGACTGCGTCCAGTGCCGTCGGCGGCTGCGGGCCACGGTGCGAAGTCGGTGTAGGTGAGTGCGCGGAGGACTGAGTCATTTGGAAAATAAAGCCGGACGGTTTCGCCGCCGTTGCCGAGGTTGCCTTTGTAAGAGCCAGCGACGGGCAGCCCGGTGCCGTAGCGAAACTCGAATGCCGTCCGCTTCGAAGCGACGATGACTCGCCCGCCGGGAGCAAGCGTGCGGCCAGTGAGTGCGCCGGTAAAATTGAAATCAATCGCGCCGTAAAAATACACATCGTCGAGGTCCACATGCTTTGTGCCGATGTTCGTCAGCTCGATGAATTCGAAGTCGTCCGAGTTCGCGAAACCTGCGGCGACTTCCGCAGCGGTGGCGGGCGTTGGGTTATACATGATTTCGCTGATAACGAGGTTGCTCGCCGTCGCGGGCTCGGTGTTCACGAGGAATGTTGCGTCCACCATCGCGCTCCAAGCTCCGCCGCTGAGCGCGCGAACTTTGAGCGGTCGCACGCCGGCCCCCGTGATGAAGTATTGCGAGCCCGCGCCTGTGCGCAGGCCTGTGAGCGAGCAGTTGAAACTGAGGTCGCTACTGCCGTTGTTGGCCTGATGCACTTCTACGGCGAGCGTGTTTGCGCCTTCGAGCAACGCGCCGAGCGGGACGGTGAATGTGTTCGTCGTGTCCTCGATCGCAGCGCCGCTGTAGTAGTCGAAAGCCGCGCCATTCGTGATGCCGGGTGTTGCTCCGAGGAAATTGCCGTTGAGATAAATGAGCGCTGCGTCGTCGAATTCGATGGTGAGATTTGCGCCGATGAGCCCGGCGGCGTTCGTCACGTTGAATGTCTTTCGGAAATACGTCGTCGCATTTTTCTGCACGCCCGCAGTGACGGGGTCCACATCCACGAATGGCACGACGGGCAGCGCCTCGTCGCCATCGCCATAGCCGAGCTCGGTATTGCCGGTCGTCCACGCCGCGTCGTTGAAAGCCGGTGCGCGCCACGCGGTGCCTTGGTTGCTGCCGTCTGCGAGGTACTTCCACGCCGAGCCGAAGGCGACGATGGGGTCGTTCACAATGGCGCTCGTATAAATGAGCGCGCCTGCGCGGATCGCGCCACCCACTGCGCGAGGATCGGAACCGTCGGGCATGTAGTAAATCGTGCCGCCGTTGTTGATCATCGCGACTTCGGTGCCGTTGTTCACGTAGCCGCCGAAAGGGAGCATCGTCGGCGCATCGAGTGTCGGGTAAAGGCCGTCTCCGCGAAGTTGTGAAAGCGTCGTGGGATTCCGCGCAGGGATGATGGAATTGAGAATGCCATTGCGCGCATTCACCCAGTTTGCGCGGGTGAATGGCGTCGCGTTTTTCGCGTCTCCCCAGCGCGCGGACTCAGCGATGATGCCGCTGTCGATGACAGAGACCATCGCATTCAGCCGGGTGAGCCACGCATCGGGCGTGAGCTTGCCGCCGTTGAACATGTGTTTGTGGGCTCGGTCGGCCCACTTCATTTTATACTCCGTGTTTGCCATCAGATCCTGATGCGTGAACATCGGCATCGAGTAGCTGAAATTCGCGTAGTCCGCGTTGATGTACGGTCCCGTGCGGTCCTCGCCCGTGCTGAGCAGCGAGTGCTCGAAGTCGTGTGTGAAAAACCGGAAGCCGCCGTGCGCGCCGGTGCGGTCGCGAGCGCCGAACCAATTGTTTGCGCGCGGGCTCGCGGCACCGTCGGCATTGCCCATCCAGAAATTGAGCAG
>JAYTMG010000209.1:0-1491 GCA_043728745.1 Verrucomicrobiaceae bacterium | reverse complement strand
GTCGTCCTGTTCTCATCGGTATTCGGTTTGATTGCCGGGCAGGAAAGCGGAAATTCGACAGAGACGCAAGCGGTTTTTTCTACTTTGAGTGTGTCTCATTATTGTTATTCTACTTTGAGTGTGTCTCATTATTGTTCATCTCATTATTGTTCACGCCAACACGCTTGCGACCAGTCACCACTCACGAGTCACAAGTCACCGCCCGATTGCTCAAGCAGTTACCATCATCTCACGACTGACAGAGCACTAGCCGCCACCCTCTTCGCCTCCGCGTGACTCCTTGAAAATCAAAAATCCCAAGCACGCACACTCGCGTGTGCGGGGCCAAAGTTCAGCCACAGACGGGACGTCTGTGCCACTTTCTGCTAGTCAGGGGCACCGCCGATCCGCCAGCCTCCGCAGCGATGAAACTAGCATCCTTCCTCGCCGTCGTTTTCACCGCATCCACGCTTCACGCCGCACCCGGCACACCGGTCCGACTTTGGGAGGCAGACGCGCCGGGCGCTCTCGGGCAGGCGGATCAGGACATCCCGACCCTCACGCCGTATCTCCCGGCGGACGGCAAAGGCTCTGGCACGGCGATCGTGATTTGTCCCGGTGGCGGCTACGGCGGACTCGCGGGACACGAGGGCGAGGGCTACGCGAATTATCTATCGCAGAATGGCGTGGCGGCATTCGTTTTGAAGTATCGCCTCGGCAGCAAAGGCTACCGGCATCCCGCGATGCTCAATGATGCCCAACGCGCCATCCGCATGGTCCGCTCCAACACCGCACAGTTCAAACACGTAGGCATCATGGGCAGCAGCGCTGGCGGCCATCTCGCGAGCACGGCGATCACCCATTTCGATGCAGGAAATGCAGCGGCTGCGGACGCCGTGGAGAAGGTTTCGTGCAGGCCGGACTTCGGCATTTTGTGCTACGCAGTCATCACCATGGAAGACGGCGTGACGCACGGCGGCTCGAAGAATAATCTCCTCGGCAAAGACCCCGACCCGAAGCTCGTCGAATATCTTTCCAGCGAGAAACAGGTGATTAAAGACACCCCGCCGTGCTTTGTCTGGAGCACGCAGGAAGACAAAGCAGTGCCCGTGGAAAACAGCCTGCGATTTGTGAGCGCTCTGCAAAAAGCGGGCGTCGCGTGGGACTTCCACGTTTACCAAAAAGGCCCACACGGCATCGGCCTCAGCAACGGGAAACATGGCATCGCCGCCGACGACGTGCATCCGTGGGGTAAGGATCTAATTTTCTGGCTGAAGCAAAATTCCTGGCTGTGAGCGACGCGGCGCCAAAGCCCTGGAACATCGGCGCTGTGACGAATGCGCTTCAGGCCCGGCGCAAGAAAGCGGCGTTTTCCGGACTGCTCGATTTTGATGAACTGGAGCGCTTCGACAACCTGCTCGTCTTCGCGAAGGCGGCGGTGGAGGGCTACTATTCTGGCAGGCACAAGTCGCCTTACACCGGCAGCAGTGCTGAGTTTTCCGACTACAAAGA
>JAYTMG010000208.1:0-1042 GCA_043728745.1 Verrucomicrobiaceae bacterium | reverse complement strand
CGACTTTCCGGCGGGCACCGAAGTCTTGGAGATAAACAACCCTGGCCCAACGGCAGAGCTGGTTCTTTCCTTGGGCAAGCTTTCGTCCGGAACGGCTCCGTGCGTATTTGGGATTGCATACGGCGTCAAAATCCACGGCCACGACATCGGCACCGCGACCAGCACCGAGGACGAAGAGAATCGGACCTTCGCGGACGTGATTCCGCTCACGCTGGGCATCACCGGGTAATCCTTACGTAAGGACACAAATTTATGGCGAACCTCAACAAAGTCATGCTCATCGGGAACCTCACCCGTGACCCGGAAATCAAATACACGCAGAAGGGCACGGCGGTCGTATCGTTTGCGCTGGCCGTCAATCGCAATTTCACCACCGAGAGCGGCGAGAAGCGCGAGGAAGTGACCTTCGTGGACCTCGAAGCCTACGGGCGTGTGGCGGAAATCATCGGCGAGTATTGCAAGAAGGGCGGGCCGCTTTTTGTCGAAGGCCGGCTGAAGCTCGATTCGTGGGACGACAAGACCAGCGGACAAAAGCGGTCGCGCATGAAGGTCGTCGCGGAGAATATCCAGCTTCTCGGAGCCAAGGGAGGAGTGCCCGCAAAGACCGCCGAGGAAGCCGACGCCGCAGCATCCGCCCGCAAGGCTCCGAGCCATGCACCGCGCCCGCCCGCAGACCCGGACCTCGATGCGGCCCCGGATGATATTCCGTTTTAATGACGAATGACGAATGACGAACGCAGCGTGATGCGCGGGTGAAAGTCCGCGACGCAAAACCCGATACTGGCCGATACGACAGTTCTCCGCCAAAGGGTTTAAGAAAAAAGTGAGACTGGCGCGAGCCCGACTTAGGCGCAGTGCGGGAAATCAGCGGCTTACGGGAGCCGCGACAATCACGGATAGACGTGAAAGGCGCGATGCGTTTCGTCATTCGTCATTCGTCATTTCGTAAGTTGACACCGCAGCCGTGAAACATGGCTACAGGCATCAATAAGCACGGCAATACTTACGAGTTCGGCATTCAAGATTCGGATGCTCCTTCCAT